>CAXUOL010000166.1:0-10708 GCA_964252435.1 uncultured Nostoc sp. | reverse complement strand
AGTCGAGAATTTGCGCTTGTTGGTTATCTGCAATCAATAAATCATAGACAACCGTCAACAAATAATCCTGAACTTGCAAAGTCCGGTAGTGTTCGCTTTCACGGAAAGTTTGATTATCAGATGCAGCCGTTAAGATTTCTGGCGCTGCATCAGCAAAACCCAGCATCCAGCTTTGCAGTTGAGCATCAGCTTCGAGAAAATTATCAATTGGCAAACCCATTTCTCGCTGTTGCATTAGCAAGTGAAAACGACTACCCAAAGTTAGCCGTTCTTCTTGTTCTGGATTTGAGGGGGAATTGAGTTTTTCTAAGTAGGTATGTTGAAATTTACGCGGACAAGCTTCTAGTAAGTTAAGTTGTCCTTGAGAGAGTCGCAGTAGTTGAGTGGGAGTTGACAGCATTCTTCTATTTTAGAAGTAAATTATAATCTGCAACTCACCTTTGGCAGACTATCTGTAAAAAACAGGTATTTTTTACTGCCTTTACATCTGCTATTTTGACTCGTCTCGATCTACCTCATCCTGGCGATCAAAATGTTTACTTTTTCCTTGGGACTTGATTGAGCCAAAGCTGTAGGCCATAGCTATTTTAACTATTTGACATCCTCACGCCCGCTGAAGCCACGGTGATTCTCTAGCAATCGAACAACCGTAATTGTTCGTATTCTAGTTGGGTTGACATTTCAACGGGAACAGCCGAAATTTCGGTCTTACACTCCCTCTGTGTCCGTTTAGAGTCGTGGATATGCCCTACCCCGACTTTTTCTATATTTTTACTGGCATTACCATCTCGACAGTGATGAGAATTGCAGTTTATACAAATTATCTCCCTCACCGATAAATCAAGCTTGCCCCATTGATATCCACAATCAGAACAAATTTGGCTAGTTGGTTGCCATCGATTGATAGCAACGAAATCACGCCCAAACTTAGTTGACTTCGCCTCACACAAAGTTCTGAATTCTCGCCATCCAGCAATGCTTATTGCCCTTGATAAACGACGATTTTTTAGCATTCCCGATACGTTTAAATTTTCCAAAGCAATCACTTGGTTTTCGTGTATCACCTTGGTCGATAGTTTATGCAGAAAGTCTTTGCGCGTGTCTCGTTGTTTACTTTTAAGCTTTGCAATCGTTAGTCGCACCCTCTCACGTCTTTTGGAACCTTTAACACATCGCGATAGCTTGCGTTGGTTCCGTCTGATTTTACGATCTAGCAATGAGTAATCAGGACTTGACACCTTTTTACCCGTACTTAAAACCGCAAAAGTCTTGAGTCCCAGATCAATTCCAATAGATGGATTTAATGCAACTTTGGTTTCAGGCTCAATCTCTACTACAAAACTAAGAAAGTAGCGTCCGGCACGGTCTTTAATCGCAGTGACAGAACTAGGTTCACTTGGTAATGGGCGTGACCACTGCGTTTTCAGATTGCCAATTTTGGCAAGATAAACTTTCCCTTTTTTAATAGAGAAACCACCTTTTCTAAACCGTGCGGTTTGGTGGTTGTCCTTCTTTTTGAATTTAGGTGATCTAACTTTCGCGCCTTTCCGTTTCCCCTTTAATGAATCAAAAAAGTTTTTATAAGCAACACCCAGATCAGCAATAGATTGTTGTAGTGGAATATTGGAAACTTCACTTAACCATTGACGTTCCTCGGTAAGTTTTGCTTGAGTAATACAGATTTTTTGCAAGTCCCCCAATTTTGGTAATTTTTCAGACTGCTTGCATAACGACAGTGCATCATTCCACACAACACGAACACAACCAAAAACTTTGGCTAAGTCTTTACGCTGTTGGTCTGTTGGATAAATTCTGTACTGATATCGAGCTTTCATCGATAGATTTAATTGACCCTGCCACTAAGATTACTAAAAGTGGCGAAAGTGTTTCTACCCCAGAGCCGTTGTTGTTGTTAGGCATGATATGATCTCCAAGTGAAAAGTTACGAAGCCTTTGGCTGACTTCACTTCAGCTAAAGGCTATTTATGGTCAATATGAGCCTTAACCCCAAGACTCGAACATCATGGCGATCGCAAATAGACAGACTAGGAAAATCGCTATCCTCCCAACCCATGACCGTAGACTTGCGGATAAAAGCATGCCAACTATTGCATTTGCCCCAAAAGTGTGAGACACAACAAAGGCTATTCCCAGCCCCAGCAGCCCCAGCAGAAAATATTTGAGTCCGATACAAAACCACTTGAACAACAGATTATCGTTATCTTTGAGACTGGGTTTCATAGTTTTTTTCCTGTTTTGAAAGTTGAATCTAGGTAGCAGTTTGCGCTCCCCCGACCACACTAAGGAAACAGCGAATCTCCACAGTTTTGCTTCCACTAAATCAAGGTAGACAAAAGTCCTACTCCTGAGTGGAGTGAGAATACCAACAAAGGTGGTTTTGATATTTGTGGCTGATGAAAAATTAAGCTCTTTGATGAATTACCAGCGCAATCTGGATATCAAAAATTAGGCGCTCAATGCGCGTAATCGCATAGAAGGCTTACTATGCACATTGAACCCTCGAAATTCCTACAGGTAACTTGTATACAAGTTGCCTGTTTCAGAATTTACAGTTCCAGTCTTTGCCTTTATGTCTTATCACTAAGTTTCTTTTAATTCACCCTTAACCTTACTAAGTTACCGTGGTTTTTGCTGTTAAACTCACTATAAAGTAACTAAGTGACTGAGGTCAAGGTAAACTTCAAATAAAATAGCCCACAGGTAACTTATGCGGTTTGGCCTTTACGGCATGACAGAGAATTCTGACAATTGAACCTTAAGTACTTGGCTAAAAAGGCTCAATTTGATATTGTTAATCAACATATCAGATTGATATATCAAAATGCTGAAGTTGGCAGTATTAGGTTTATTACAGCGAGAGCCATTAAATGGTTATCGGCTCAAACAGCAACTAGAGATGTTTATGAGTTGCAGTATTTGTGTCAACTATGGCGCGATTTATCCTCTTCTGAAGCGCATGGAAGAACAAGGTGAAGTGATCCTATGTGCAGAACAAGGAGAAGAAGGTGGGCAGTGCAAAAAGGTATATGAGATTACACCACTCGGTAAAACCACTTGGTATCAAGAGATGCTGGCATTTCCTCATGAAAGCTGGGTAAATATGCGATCGCGATTCTTCATCAAATTTTTTTTCTTTAGTCATTTATTACCCGAAGAACGAGTCCAGTTAATCGAACACCGATTGATGTTATGTCAGTTACGCCTTGCAGAGAAAAAAGCACTTGAAGTTACTGATGATTTATATCGAGCGAAAGTGCAAAAGCGCGCAGTTGAAGTGATCAAATCAGAAATTGAGTGGCTAGTTGAGCAACTCAAAATAGAACAACTGCAATTAGCTCAAACGCCAACCTCAATCAAGAGTGCTGAGTGCTGAGTACTGAGTGCTGAGTGCTGAGTGCTGAGTGCTGAGTAAAACAGCTTTAACATAAAAAACTTTTGAAGTATCCTAACTAACTATGTGGATCGTCAAAATTGCTTTACGTCTTCCGTATACATTCGCGATCGCCGCTTTGATGATTGTGATCCTGGGTGTAGTCACGATATTTGGTACACCAGTTGACATTTTTCCCGCGATTAACATTCCGGTTGTCAGCATAGTTTGGACTTACACTGGTACCACATCTGAGGAAATGGCACAGCGAATCGTCACCATTAGCGAACGCGCCATGACAACAACTGTTGGTGACATTGAACACATTGAGTCTCAATCTTTAAGTGGTGTTAGTGTTGTCAAGGTTTTCTTCCAACCCAACGCTAATATCGCCTCAGCAGTCGCTCAAATTACCTCCGTCAGCCAAACAATTCTCCGCCCTTTGCCACCTGGGATCACACCGCCATTCATCATTCAATACAACGCTTCTAGCGTGCCGATTATCCAGATGAGTGTCAGTAGCAAAACCTTGCCGGAACAAGCGCTTTTCGACTACGCTACCAACTTCGTCCGCACCCAATTAGCAACAGTGCAAGGAGCGAGCGTACCTCTGCCCTATGGTGGTAAACCTCGGCAAATTATGGTTGATATCGATCCCCAAGCGATGTTAGCTAATGGCATTTCTGCCCAAGACGTGACTAGTGCTGTCAGTGCCCAAAACCTAGTTTTGCCCGCAGGCAGTATGAAAATAGGCGATCGCGACTTCGCCGTACAAATCAACAATAGTCCAGATGTGGTCACAGCCCTCAACGACTTGCCGATTAAACAAGTTAATGGTACTGTCATTTCCATTCGTGATGTCGCCCAGGTAAGAGATGGCTTTGGTGTGCAATCAAACATTGTCCGTCAGAACGGCAGGCGATCGAGCTTACTTAGTATCCTGAAGAGTGGCAATGCCTCAACTATTGATGTGATTGATCGGGTAAAAAAAGCTTTGCCTCGCATCCAATCCACCTTGCCCCCAGAACTGAATTTAGCGTTTTTGTTCGATCAATCTATATTTGTGAAAGCTTCGATTCAAGGCGTTCTCAAAGAAGGATTGATTGCAGCCTGTCTCACCGCGCTGATGATTTTGATTTTTCTGGGAAGTTGGCGCAGCACCGTAATTGTAGCCGTATCGATTCCCCTTTCGATGTTAGTTTCAATTATTGTGATGAGTCGTTTGGGACAAACTTTCAACATTATGACCTTAGGTGGTTTGTCCTTAGCTGTTGGTATTCTTGTAGATGATGCCACCGTAGAAATTGAAAATATCCACCGAAATCTTGGACAAGGTAAACCCATCAAGCGAGCAATTTTAGATGGGGCGCAGCAAATCGCCACTCCAGCACTTGTAGCAACATTATGTATTTGTATTGTCTTTGTGCCGGTCGTGTTTCTCAGTGGAGTGGCAAAGTACCTATTTGTCCCCCTAGCGATGGCGGTAGTATTTGGAATGCTTGCTTCATATCTGCTATCTCGGACTGTAGTACCGACAATGGCAAGCTATCTTTTACCATCAGAAGTAGACTGGCATAGAGAAAGCGAGGATCATAATGGTCATAGCGACAACCATCATCTAGATTCGCCAGTCCAAAACAATAATGGTCGCGACAATCACCACAGCCATTCACTAGTCGAAATCCATGATAATCGCGACCACCATACTGATTCGCCAGTCCAAAACAATAATGGTCACGACAACCACCACCAAAAGTCAGAAGCAGCAACGACAACTGCCGAACCTGTGAAGAAAGATTGGATATGGCGGCTACACGAAAAGTTTAACCGACAATTTGAGAAATTTCGCAGTTGGTACTACAATGTCCTGACCTCAGCATTAAGTCACCGCCGTATAGTCTTTGTGCTATTTGGTGCTTTTATTGTCAGTGCAGGAGTTTTGTTGCCATTCGTCGGTCAAGACTTTTTCCCTGAAGTCGATGGTGGTCAGTTTAGCCTCCATGTTCGAGCCTTACCAGGTACTCGTTTGGAAGAGACAGAAAGAATTGTCAGCCAAGTCGAAGGCGTTATCCGCCAGACTGTACCAAAAGAGAATCTCTCTCTGATTCTGGATAACATCGGCTTACCCACCAGTGGCATTAACCTTACCTATGGCTACAATGGTGCGACAATTGGGCAGGCTGATGCTGATATTCTTGTGTCTTTAAAAGAATCTGGTGCAACTTTTTCTTACATCAAGGAACTCCGCCAGAAATTGAAAGCGACATTTCCCAGCTACACCTTCTTTTTTGAGCCAGCCGATATTGTGACTCAAATTCTCAATTTCGGTTTGCCTGCTGCTGTTGACGTGCAAATATCTGGCCCTCTGAAAAACTCAAAGGGCAACTTTGAAATTGCCCAACAAATCGCCGCCCGAATGACGCGCATTCCTGGGGCTGTAGATGTACATCTCCAGCAAGTTGTCGATGCTCCCAAATTACGTCTTGATGTAGATCGCACCGAGGCTCAACAACTGGGTATGACCCAGCGTGATGTTGCCAATAGCGTTCTTACTTCCTTAAGTTCAAGTGGTCAAGCTGCAATTAACCAGTGGCTAGATCCCAAAAAAGGCGTGAGTTATACCCTTGCTGTACAAGTTCCTCAGTACAAACTTGACTCTATTGACAGCCTGAAAAATACGCCAGTTGGCAACGGTCAAACTGCACCCCAACTTTTAGGTAATTTGGCTAGTGTCAAACGCGATACAGTGATGCAAGTTGTGAATCACTACAACATTCAGCCAGTTTTTGATATCTACGCTAACGCCTCTGGTCGCGACCTTGGGGGAGTTGCCAGCGATGTAAATCGAATTATCGCTGATTATCAGAAAAAATTGCCTAAAGGAAGTCAGATTAATGTTCGCGGGCAAGTGCAAACGATGAACTCTTCGTTTTTGGGACTTGGTTTAGGACTTGTGTTTGCAATTGTGTTGGTTTACTGCTTAATGGTGGTGAACTTCCAATCTTGGCTCGATCCCCTGATTATTATGATGGCGCTGCCAAGTGCCTTAGCAGGGATCGTTTGGATGCTGTTTGTCACCCGCACCACCCTGAGCGTCCCTTCGTTAATGGGTGCAATTATGAGTATAGGTGTGGCGACATCAAACAGTATTCTCATGATCACTTTTGCTAATGAGCAACGTGTAGAAGGAGAAAATGCATCTGGTGCAGCCCTAGCGGCGGGCTATACAAGGTTGCGTCCGGTGTTGATGACTGCCTTAGCCATGCTTATCGGTATGGTGCCAATGTCTCTAGGTCTTGGTGAAGGTGGTGAGCAGAATGCACCCTTGGGTCGGGCTGTAATTGGCGGCTTGTCAGCTGCAACAGTTGCTACTCTCATCTTTGTACCTGTTGTATACAGCATTATGCGGCGTCAACAACCTCGTCCTATTGATGAGGATGATGACGATTTAAATTTCTCTGATTCGCAGACAGCGTATTCGTTGTCATCATCTCAAGGCAAGTCATGAGCAATTCAAAAGGTTGCGCCCAGATTCCCTAACTTCTCTACAAGACTTGGGCATTGGTCTTTGCGTCCCCGGTCTCTAGTTCAAAGCCAATGATGGTAATGACTCTAGTAGTTTGTCCCATTAAATATGATGAGTTTGTAGTAAGCACTTCAGTGCTTAAAAATCCAGGACTAAAGTCCTTACTACGAACTTATTCACCCCTCGTAACTAATGCGATAGACCACTAGCTGCTAGATTTCTGCAAATTAAGATAATACAGGACAGTTTACCTATGGATTCTCAGCATCGTCCATCTCCTGATTCTGAACAAGAAACGACTTCTAAAAAACATAGGCGCGGCATCGGTGCAATTGGTTGGGCTGTAATTGGTGCTGTTTTTTTTGGTAGCTTACTGGCCATAGGGATTCTACCCAGGTTAAGCCAAAAGTCAGAATTACAAGCAGCAGTCAAGGAAGCAAGCACTCTACCCTCAGTTAACGTAATCACTCCCCGTCGCGCTACTGGTGCTACCAAAGTGGAACTACCTGGCAGTGTTGTAGCCCAGAATCAAACGACTATCTACGCTCGCAGTACTGGGTATTTACGGCGGTGGTACGCAGATATTGGCGATCGCGTCCGAGTCGGTCAATTGTTGGCAGAAATTGATTCACCAGACACCGATCAGCAAGTTCTGCAAGCAAAGGCAGAGGTAGTGCAAGCACAAGCCAATGTGTCTCAAACTCGTGCTAATTTAGCTAAAAGTATTTCTGATTTAAAGCAAGCCCGCGCCAATCTATTGATCGCACGTCAGAGCTGGCAGCGTTGGCAACTTCTTGTCAAGCAAGGTGCAGTACCTCAACAAGATGCAGATACAAAATATGCTGCATATCAAGCTAATCTTGCCAGCGTTGAGGCCGCACAAAACACTGTTAATTCTGACTCTGCCAACATCAAAGCAGCACAAGCTAACGCCTACGCAAGCCAAGCAAACTTCCAGCGTAATACCGTATTGCAGTCTTATAAGAAAGTTACTGCTCCTTTTGCAGGAGTGATTACTGCACGTAATGTCAATACAGGTGTTTTAATTTCAGCAGGTAGTGGCAACACCAGTACCAGCAACACTAACACTAGCAATAGCAGCCTTTATACTATTGCTGCTTATGACAATCTAAAGGTAAATGTGAGTGTTCCCCAGAGTTTATCACAGTCACTTCAAACTGGACAAACAGCACAAATTACAGTCAGAGAGTTACCCCAACGAGTATTTACGGGTAAAGTAGTGCGTACTAGCAACGCTATAGATCCAACTACTCGCACTTTGCTGACACAATTAGAAGTACACAATTCGGACGCGATGCTGCGACCTGGGATGTATGCCAATGTCAAATTTGCCATTAACCGTACTAATCCTCCCTTTGTTGTGCCAGATAGTGTTTTAGTCGTTAATGGCGGAGGTACGCAGGTAGCAACTGTAACCAAAGACGACACAGTGCATTATCAAAAAGTTGCCGTTGGGCGAGATTATGGTACTGAAATAGAAATTACATCAGGTCTGACAGGAAATGAATCGCTCATTGCCACTCCTACGGTTGATGAGACAGAGGGCTTGCGCGTGCAGCCAGTTGCACAAAGAAAGTAGACTCAATGTATCTAAGTGAGGTAGACTAAACTCATCCGTGCGATCGCGCACCCGGTCAGATAAAGAACGACAAAGCTCAAGAAAGCATTCCCAGAGTAACAAATGTCTACCCCGAAATATTGAGGGGATACTAGATTGGCAGTAATGTTATCTCACTATGTGAGATAACATTGGTTTGTAATGTGTCTTTGTGTGAGTATGAGTGTCATTCCCGAAAACGTTCTTTTGGCTTTCGCTGAAAAACGGTGCTTGTCTAGCAGCGAGATCGAAGTATTTTTATATGCTGTTGAAGGACAATCGCCAAATGCGATCGCAAAAAAATTGGCAATCAGTGCCGAAGCAGTACGCAAAAGATTAAGCGAAGTTTACAAGAAATTTAATGTTACTGGTAGCGGACCAGGTAAGCTCACTAAGTTACAGCAAGTTATAGAATCTGAGTATCAAGCATCTTCAGACAATGAAAAATCCATTACCCAAAACCGCCAAGATTGGGGTGAAGCGCCTGGTGTCTGCTTTTTTCGGGGACGCATAGCAGAATTGTCTGGGCTAACGCAGTGGCTCATTAAGGATAACTGCCAACTAGTGGCAATATTGGGAATGGGCGGAATCGGCAAAACTGCTTTATCTGTAAAACTGGCAAAGGAAGTTCAGGAGAATTTTGAGTATTTGATTTGGCGAAGTCTCCGTAATGCGCCACCCGCCGCAGAGATGTTAGTAAACCTGATCGGATTTTTATCTAGTGAAAGGGAAACAGATTTACCAGAAAGCGTAGATGGTAAAGTAACGCTGCTGATTCATTATTTACGAGAGCATCGTTGTCTTGTGGTATTTGATAATACAGAGACAATTTTACAAGAAGGCGATCGCGCCGGACAATATAGACAAGAATATAAAGATTATGGTCAACTACTTAGTCGGCTAGGGCAAGAACCGCATCAAAGCTGTTTGGTGCTGACATCCCGCGAAAAACCAAAAGAATTTGCTCCTTTAGAGGGAGAAGCATCACCAGTCAGAACATTATCGTTACTCGGCTTAGAAAAAACTGAAGGGCAAGAAATTCTCCAAGATAAAGGGTTATTTGGGTTACAAGAGGAATGGGCTAAACTTGTTGAGAAATATTCAGGCAATCCTTTAGCATTAAAGCTAGTTTCTGAACCCATTCGGGAGTTATTTGGTGGTGATATCGCTGGTTTTCTAGCTGAAGGAGAGATCATTTTTGGCGACACCCGGAATTTACTAGACCAGCAATTCGATCGGTTATCAGAGATCGAAAAAGAAATAATTTATTGGCTAGCAATCAAGCGCGAGTTAGTTTCTCTCGACGAATTGCTAAATGATATTGTGCGTCCTTTGCCCAAAAGGGAAGTGATGGAAGCGCTACAATCACTGCGGCGGCGATCGCTCATTGAACAAAGAACAGCACTTTTCACCCTTCAGTCTGTGGTGATGGAATACATGACTGACCAACTGATTGAACAAGTTTGTCAGGAAATTACCACTCGTAATATTAGACTATTTATGAGCCATGCTTTAATGGAAGCTACGGCCAAAGATTATATTAGAAACACTCAAATTACCCTGATTATTAAACCAATAATAGATAGGTTATCAACTATTTTTAGATATGCTAAAAATATTGAACATCATCTATATCAAATTTTATTATCCCTGCGACAGATTCCCCAAACAGCAGGATATGCAGGTGGAAATCTGTTAAATATTCTTTGTCAACTGCAAATTGATTTTAGCGGCTATGATTTTTCTAATCTGACTATTTGGCAAGCATATTTGCAAAGTGTGAATTTGCATCGGGTAAATTTTGCCAATGCTGATTTAGCTAAATGCGTTTTTTCAGAAACATTAGTTAGTATTTCGTCAGTCGCATTTAGCCCGGATGGAAAACTTTTGGCTACAGGTGATGCTGATGGCAAGACTTACTTGTGGCAAGTTAAAGATGGAAAGCTACTTTTTACCTGTATTGGACATAGCAGTTGGGTAAAATCAGTTGCCTTCAGTCCTGATGGTCAAACTTTAGCTAGTGGCAGTGATGACCAAACAGTGAAGTTATGGGATGTTCGTGATGGTAAATGTCTGAAAACCTTCCAGGGGCATACCAATCGGGTAAGGTCAGTTGCTTTCAGTCCCGATGGTCAAACTTTAGCTAGTGGTAGTGAAAACCAAACAGTGAAGT
>CAXUOL010000165.1:0-10733 GCA_964252435.1 uncultured Nostoc sp. | reverse complement strand
TGGCATTGAAAGTGGTGTTTGAAGCCCTCAAAGATGCAAAGAGCCTAGACCGAGAACTGGCTTTGGCCCTTTATCAGTTAAGCATTAAGGCGCAACAGCTATTTGGCGCAGGGCGTAAAGCCGGGGTTGATTGGCCACCAATACTCAAAGAAGATTTACTACGAATTTCCTTAGCAGCTGAAAGTATCTTTTCCGGTATATGGCAAACCTTAGCTCAGATGGAGTTGGGGAAGAGATGAGGGAGTGAGGGAGATGAGGGGACAATGGGACAAGGAGATAAACAAAACTCCTAACTCTTAACTCCTAACTCCTAACTCTTAACTCCTAACTCCTAACTCCTAACTCTTAACTCCTAACTCAGCACTCAGCACTCAGCACTCAGCACTCAGCACTCAGATAGATGCCTATTAACGAATTTGCAGTTCATTTTCTAACTTGTCTAGGTCAGTTTTGAGCAAAACGGTCATTTGACCGGTAAAAGCTTTGCCATTTTTGGGTTGGGCAACTTCCACCCAATACACATAGCGATCGCCTACTCGTAATTCTCCCTTTAAGGCTTCCCGAATCGGAGTTTTGGCTAGACGCGCTGAGTTAACTACCTCCTGGTTGGGATATTGATACACGACTTGGGCGCGATCGTAGTCTTGATAAATCTCCAAGCCATAAATCACCCGCAAGGATTCTTGGAGACGCGCAAATGTCATGCCGTTAATAGCATCATACATAGTAATGCGCTCAGTCCGAATTTTGCCACGGTCTTTGGAAAACTCCACCCTACCAGGAGGCAATACTGACGCTTGAAAAGTAAATCGTTGGGCAGCAGTATCAGTCTTTTGCACAAATAATTGCTCCCCTCTCCTGGGGCGGAGTGTCGGATGTGCTTTAATCCAAGTGCCTACTTCCTCTGTACTTTGTCCTGGTAAAGCATTGGCTTGGGAATCAAAAAGCGTTCCCACACAGAGCCAGGGCACTAGAGAAACAGGTAAAATTAAACAGTTAAGCAGAGATTTTTTGAGCATTTTGCTGTTCAGGATTTTCATAGAAATTCCCCATTAGGGAGTAACCATAGTCTTCCCGTTTTTCAGCAAAATTACTTCAATGGGTTGCAGCGATCAGGTCGCTCAATTAGAGAGTTAAACCTCGTCTACGTTGAAACCCGTAGTAGCGCGGTCTTGGGGTCTCCCTAAGTAGAGCGACTGCTTTCCCGTTGGGCAAGCGTAGCGGCAAACCCAGATTCAAAGGTAAGGGACAATACAAAACTTTCACCTATCCACAATTCAAAAAGGAGCATTTTCAAAACGATAAAATAACACTTTCAAAAATAGGTGCTGTAAAAGTAATCGCTCATCGTCCAATACCAGACGGGTTTGATATTAAAACTGTATCTGTAACCAAAAAAGCAGATGGCTATTATATGACTTTGAGCCTAGAAGATAAGACAGTTCCAACAATCAAACCTGATTTTGATGAAAAAAATATTGTTGGTATTGATGTAGGATTGATTGATTTTATTGTTACTTCTGACGATGAACGAATAGCAGCCCCTAAGTTTTTGCGTAAGGCTGAACGCACTCTTAAGTCAGCACAGCGTCGTGTTTCCAGAAGAAAGAAAGGTTCTAATAGGCGTAAAAAAGCTATTAAAAAGTTAGGTATTCAGCACAAAAAAGTTGCTGATACTCGAAAGGATTTCCACTTCAAAACCGCTAACAACCTACTCAAAAAGTATGATGTTGTAGTTGTAGAAAAATTGAATATCAAAGGACTTGTCTTATCGCGATTGGCTAAAAGTATAAGCGACGCTGGGTGGGGTCAATTTATTTCGATACTACAGTCAAAGCCGAAAACGCTGGGCTGAAAGTGGTAGCTGTAAACCCAAGCGGTACTTCGCAAGAGTGTTCTAGCTGCGGTCAAATAGTTTTGAAGCCTCTGTCCCAAAGAATGCACAATTGTCCTAATTGTAAGGTCAGTTTGTGCCGGGATCTAAACGCTTCTCTAAACATAAAGAATCGTGGGGCGCACGATCTAAAAGCTCAAACTATGTCCTCAATGAGGAGTCTTTGAGAAGCCTACACCGACCTTTACTCAGGCGGTGTAGGTACGTCACTACATCTGTTCTATTAATCTTCCTTAACTGTGCCAGTTGCGTAAGTCCTGCTTTACTCAAACTAAGACTTCAGATCCGTTCCCTAGTATGAAAGCTACAGTGTACGAGTACCTTGAAGATCGGGGGTGTAATTCGTTAAATTTTGTAAATGAAACTGCACGCACTCCTCCTAGTTGGTAACAAAGTGTTGCGATTGCTTTGGCAGAAAATGCTTTTTAGCGTTCTTTACATATTGCAACTATCTATTTAACTTGAGAGTCCCTTGGAATTTGTACAATGCAGCTGTGACGTGGATCTGATCGAGGTTGAGCGTTTAACAATAATTCATGAGCATTTCGACTTCTATGCTGAGTGATCTGCTAAAGTCCCTACCCTACTTGCGGCCCCAGCTATATTTTAAGGCTTCACTAACGGCGCTCTCCCACGCGATGGAAGATCAAGTTTTGGCTGCGACTTTAGCACAACCCCTTGTAATTGCTAGTTTCCAGCGAGAGCGATTCTACCGCCAAGAAGCTCATCGCTACCAGCGACTTGCTTTGCGAAGCAATCAAATATACGTATTATCTGCTCCAGAAACGGATTTCACCAACAGTTCGGAACACTACGAAAAAGTGGCTTTTGAGCCAACAGATGGCTTAAGTCAGGAGTGGCATTTGGTAGTGATTGCTGACAATTATGCTACTTGTTTGGTTTGCCGAGAAAACCTTGGTTCTCTTGCCAAAAACAAGCAACTACCAGAACTAAGCCCTAATCTTGATATAGACACAGCCCGAAGATTTGAGGGAATTTGGACATCGGAAAGAGGAGTTAGCCTCAAAGCAGCCGAATTGTTGTTAGATAGGGTTTTGGTTTACAGACCAGAACTGACAAGTAAAATTCAACAGGCACGTCAGAGGTTTGGCATCGGGGAGCCGCGAAACCACTCTGGAGCCGAACAGGTAAATGAGTATGCCTGTGACATTGATACAGATCCCTTTGTGCAGCGCTTAGTAACTTATTTGCAAGCTAGTCAATACAAATTGCACAAAGCTTACCGTTCTATTGCTGCCCAAGCACGAAAAGAGCGATTAGTCAACTCGATTAGTACTGCCATCCGGCGATCGCTCGATCCTCACGAAGTTCTCCAGGTGGCGGCACAAGAATTAGGGCAACACCTAGAAGCTTGTCGCTGTTTAATTTACCGCGCTCAAGCTACAGATAGCCAAGCGATAATTGAACACGAGTTTTTGACCCCTGGTATCTTATCTGTTTGCGGACAAACCTGGGAGTTAGAGAAAAATTCCCTATTTCGGGACATCGTAGAACAAGGCGAAGGTGTTTGTGTAAGCGATACGCTGAGTGACCCCCGTGTTACCAAATCGCCAGGACTTTCCACGATCACCAAAAAGTTTGCCATTCGTTCTTGGCTGATGGAACCAGTATTCTATCAGGGGCGATTGTTGGGCATTGTGGAATTACATTATTGCCGGATGCCACCGCACGAGTGCCAACCTGGGGAATTGGATTTGGTCGAAGCGATCGCTACCCAAGTAGGAGCAGCTCTCATCCAAGCGGAAGCTTACGCTAATCTAGAAGAACTTAACCAGCAACTAGAAGCCCTAGACCGTACCCGCAGCAACCTCATAGCCATCACCGGACACGAACTGCGTACCCCCCTATCCACAATTCAAGTGTGCCTGGAAAGTCTCGCTAGCGAACCGGATATGCCCTTAGAGTTGCAGCAGGTGATGCTCAACACCGCTCTTTCCGACTCAGAACGGATGCGAAAACTGGTACAAGATTTCCTCACACTTTCCAACTTGGAAAGCGGTCGGGTGGAATGGCATCCAGAATCCCTCACCTTACAAGAGTGTGTGGATTTAGCACTCAGCCGAAATCGCACTCGTTCCTCAACGGAAAAGCCGTCCCAAATCAAGACTCAAATTACCGAAAACCTACCTTTAGTAAGAGCTGACGGTGATTGGCTAGTCGAGGTACTAGCAAAACTCATAGACAATGCTTTGAAATTTACGCCACCCCAAGGAGAAATCACGATTAAAGCGATTTACAATAGCCGTCAAATGGTCGAAGTGACTGTAGCTGATACTGGACGTGGCATTGAGCCAAATCGTTTAGAAGTAGTTTTTGACCGCTTCTATCAAGAAGAAGGAGCGCTGCGCCGCACCACTGGCGGGACAGGACTTGGTTTAGCAATTTGCCGTCAAATTGTTAATGGCTGGGGTGGGCAAATTTGGGCAGAGTCAACTGGTAAAGACCAGGGTAGTCAGTTTCACTTCACCATCCCGATTGTTCAGAGTAGCCAAGAGGAAAAGCGGACAAAAGTCAAGAGTAAATAGGTATTGGGCATGGGGCAAAACAGTGCTGAGTTAAGAGTTAGGAGTTAAGAGTTATTCTCCCCTTTGCCCCACTCAGCACTCAAAACTCGGAACTCAGCACTCTTGAAGGGCATGGAGCATGGGGCATAGGTTTTAAACAAATGACAAATGACAAATGACTAAAAACTGTTACAGTCTATGACGCGATCGCAATATGATCCTGGTTGCGGTGTTAGGATTCCCTAAAAACGTTGAGAGAAAATCATCTTTATGGCAGAAACACTCTCTGGACAAACCCCACTATTTGCTGGCAGCACTGGTGGCTTGCTAAACAAAGCAGAAGTTGAAGAAAAGTACGCTATCACTTGGACTAGCCCGAAAGAGCAAGTATTTGAATTGCCTACAGGTGGTGCTGCTACTATGCGGAAAGGTGAAAACCTGCTGTATATAGCTCGTAAAGAATATGGCATCTTTTTGGGCGGTCAGCAACTTCGTAAACTCAAAATCACAGATTACAAAGTTTACCGGATTTTACCCAACGGAGAAACTACCTTACTTCACCCAGCTGATGGTGTCTTCCCCGAAAAAGTAAATGAAGGTCGTGAAAAAGTGCGTTATGTCCCACGCAGCATTGGGGAAAACCCCAATCCATCACAACTCAAGTTCAGTGGTAAAGCTACCCACGACGTTTAGGGACTAGGGACTGGGGACTGGAGAGCAGAGGAGCAGGGGGGAAGTTACAGCAAATCTTTTCCCTCTGCCCCCTATTACCTCTGCCCCTCTGCTTCTTGTGCCCAATGCCCAATGCCCCATCCCTAAGCAATTTATGGTATTCCCAGATTTCTTTGAATTTTCTCAGCTAGCTCTACAAGGCAACTTCGTCCCGGTATATCAAGAATGGGTGGCAGACTTAGACACGCCTGTATCCGCTTGGTATAAAGTCTGTGCGGGTCAGCCTTATAGCTTTTTGTTGGAATCGATAGAAGGTGGGGAAAAGCTGGGACGCTATAGTTTAGTGGGCTGCGATCCGGTGTGGGTTTTGGAAGCAAGGGGCGATCGCACGACTCAAAAAAACCGCGATGGTTCGCAGGTGGTTTTTACTGGCGACCCTTTTACAGCTTTAGCCGAGTGTTTAGCACCTTATCACCCAGTAAAATTACCACAGCTACCGCCGGGAATTGGCGGTTTATTTGGGTTTTGGGGCTATGAGTTGATTCAATGGATTGAGCCGCGTGTGCCCATTTATCCACCAGATGAGCGGAATATCCCTGATGGATTGTGGATGCAGGTAGACCACTTGTTGATTTTTGACCAGGTGAAGCGGAAAATTTGGGCGATCGCTTATGCTGATTTACGTGACCCGAATGTAGATTTAAAAGCAGCATATCAACAAGCTAGCGATCGCGTCACCCAAATGCTCGAAAAGCTATCTCTACCCCTATCGCCACAAAAAACTCGATTGGAATGGAAACCGCCAGGGAGCAGGGGAGCAGAGGAGTATAGGAGTAATTTTACCCGTTCTGATTTTTGTGCCAGCGTTGAGAAGGCGAAAGATTACATTAAAGCAGGTGATATTTTTCAAGTAGTAATTTCCCAGCGACTATCAACAACATACACAGGCGACCCTTTTGCCCTTTATCGGTCGCTACGTCAGATAAATCCTTCGCCTTACATGGCTTACTTTAACTTCCAAAATTGGCAAATCATCGGTTCCAGTCCTGAAGTGATGGTGAAAGCCGAAACCGATTCAGATGGTGGAGTAATAGCGACGGTACGCCCAATTGCTGGGACGCGTCCACGGGGTAAAACCACTAAGGAAGATACAGCCTTCGCTCAAGATTTACTCCAAGACCCCAAAGAAATTGCTGAACACGTGATGCTTGTAGATTTAGGGCGGAATGATTTGGGGCGTGTTTGTCAAAGTGGTAGTGTCAAAGTGGATGAATTAATGGTGGTTGAACGCTACTCCCATGTAATGCACATTGTTAGCAATGTTGTGGGTAAATTAGCAGTTGGTAAAACAGCATGGGATTTAATGAAAGCCTCTTTCCCAGCAGGTACGGTAAGTGGCGCACCCAAGATTAGGGCGATGGAAATTATCCACGAGTTAGAGTCTAGTCGTCGGGGTGTTTATTCCGGTGTGTATGGATATTACGATTTTGAAGGACAATTAAATACTGCGATCGCAATTCGCACAATGGTAGTGCATGATAGTACAGTCAGCGTACAAGCCGGTGCAGGTTTAGTAGCTGATTCTGAGCCAGAGAAAGAATACGAAGAGACGCTGAATAAAGCTAAAGGTTTGTTAGAGGCGATTCGTTGTTTGCGTTGAAGTGGGGACTGGGGATTGGGGATTAGGGAGATGAGGGAGGACAAGGGGACAAGGAGATAAACAAAACTCCAAACTCCAAACTCCTAACTCCTAACTCCAAATTCTTAACTCCTAACTCCTAACTCCTAACTCCTAACTCAGCAATCATAAATTGCACACTGGTTTTTGTTGCTTAATTGTAAAACCGGGCTTGATATAAGTACAGTAACAGTTCGATCTGCGGTATGAGCATCCAGACCAGACTTTAAAAGTTGATGTACCAATACCCTCCTATTTTGAATTACATAGATTTTACTTTGAACAGCAAGATGTTTAGAAACAATTTGTGCTACTTCTAAGCCCACGTATCCACAATACCGTGATAAATTGGGAAGCTTTATAAATCCAATCAACATCAAACTTTTTCCAAAGCTAAATAGAGTTTTTTAAACTTATTGAAAATTTAAAAGAAGTCCTGGTATCCAAATCCAAGACCTCTGTTGAAATTACTACACACTAGAAATGAACAAACCTGTTCATCCTAATTGGCTGAAGTAAATCGCCCAAAGAATTCCAGTTACTCCAATGGCAATTAAAAGATTAGTGAAAAATCTACCAAACTCAATTTCTTGTCCTAATCCTTTGTCATCTTGACCAACAGTAAAAAACAATGACCAGGCTTGATTTGCATTAATAGTCTCAAAGTTGTTGAAATTCGGTCTGAAAACAACAGGCCCAATTAAATCCTTTTGGGGATAATCAAAATCAGTTTTCATAAATAAGTTTGCCTCTAAATTCCTTTATTCGTCAAGTGAAGAAAATTAATAAATCTCACAGTGCCTTCTTTAAAGGCTGGTTAGCCATCCAATTAAACCGTTTCCGGTGATAACTTCTACAGCTATGAGTGAAACAAAACCAATCATTGCCAAACGGCCATTGAGTTTTTCGGCATATTTGGTGAATCCTATCCGTGGAGTTTCATCAACATAAACTTTGGGTTCAATCGCAAATCTGTTGAGTTGACCGCGTTCGTTAATCGTAAAACCTTTACTTAGTCATTTTTGATTCTTTGTTTTTGCTATCTGTAAACAAATACTAACTATTGTAAATATTTTTTGCAACTACTTGACATAGAAATAAAAGTAGTGAAAACCGTACTAAATAAGTAGGGTGTTTCGGATTTGTGTGAGAACTAGGCGATGTCTACAGTCGGGTGTGATGCTCGATAGCGAAGTATCTTTAAGGATTATAAAAATTTGATGCCCACAAAAACGTGCGATGTCTACGATGGTCACTGAGCTTCTTGTACTGAGCGCAGTCGAAGTATGTCGAAGTGCGGGCTACAACCTATGCTCTTAAAAGTGAATTCACACAAAACCACCAATTGAGTTAAATCTAACCTCAGTAAAACTTATAAATTATATAAGTTTAAGTTATCAACATATAACTGAGAAAGGTATTGCTTATTTGTAACGAACTTGTTATGTTTCTTTACATAAGGATACAAAAGCGGACTCAATGCGTTAAACCACCGTTAATCAAGGCTTTCTAAATAACTATGCAGTTGAGCCTGCAATGTGCTTTGCCAAGTATCTAAACTCAATGGCAACAGCATCACCATGCCTTTATTAGAGCTATGTCTACAACAGGCTTTCTAGTGATGCCAAAACTACTGAGTGCCTTTATTAACACTTAAACGCATTTATCGTCGGTCTTTGCACATTTGATTTTTCACATTTCGGTAGAACTGTAATTTTCTTTTTGGAATTTCTGCTATGTCTTTTACCATCCAGTCAGCTCAAAGTATTTTTCCTGGCACCCTAGTTGCTGACCTTGTTCCAACCGTTATCGAATCATTCTCTAAACTCAATGCTGAAGATCAACTAGCATTACTTTGGTTTGCTTATACCGAGATGGGTAGAAGCATTACAGTTGCTGCTCCTGGGGCAGCCAACATGATCCTCGCACAAGGCTTAATGGAACAAATTAAGCAGATGCCTTTTGAGGCTCAAACGCAAGTCATGTACGATTTGGCTAACCGTGCTGATACTCCCCTCTGCCGTTCCTATGCATCCTTCACCGTGAATATCAAGCTGGGCTTCTGGTATCAGTTAGGAGAATGGATGGCCCAGGGAATCGTTGCTCCAATTCCCGAAGGTTACAAGCTTTCTCCTAAAGCTGCTGATGTGTTGCAAGCCATCCGCAATGCTGATTCTGGTCAACAAATTACCATCCTACGCAATACCGTACTCAATATGGGATTTGACCCGAATGCTCCCGGAAGTTATAAAAAAGTCTCAGAGCCTGTGGCTCCTCCAACCGCACTAGCGTTTCGGACTAAAGTCACCATCGAGGGCGTCAACAATCCTACGGTACTTGGCTATATCAACAACATGAATGCCAATGACTTTGATGCTGCGGTTTCTCTGTTTCGTTCCGAAGGTGCTTTGCAACCTCCCTTTGAAAGACCAATTGTCGGTCAAGATGCAATCCGCGCTTATATGCGTGAAGAATGCCAAGGATTGAAGATGCTTCCAGAGCGTGGCGTATCTGAGCCTGTGGAAGATGGCTATACCCAAGTTAAAGTTACAGGCAAAGTCCAAACCCCTTGGTTCGGTGCCAGTGTGGGCATGAATATTGCATGGCGGTTTTTGCTAGATCCCCAAGGCAAAATATTCTTTGTAGCGATTGACTTGCTGGCTTCTCCTAAAGAACTACTGAACCTAGTACGTAAATAGAGGGTTAGATTAGTTGCTGCTTAAGCGTGGATGTGTAAAAGAGCGTACTACAATATCTAAGCTGGTAATGAAAAGTTTGTAGTAAGCACTAAAGTGCTTAGAAAATCAAGGCCTAAAGTCCTTACTACGAACTTGCTTACCCATCAATTTAAAGTTGACAGACTAGTAAGCCTAGCCCGTCGTAGACATCGCTACCTCACCACGCTTAAGCAAAAGAAACTGATAACGGCTTTTTTGGTATCTTCATGCTGCGATCGCTATTGAAAACAACCAATTCCATCAGCGATCTTTTAAAAGATTATTAAATAGTTTTCAGGTAAATGCGGAGTTTTTTTAAGTATTAGAATATACGAAATTATAATAAGTAGTATTGATTTCTAGAACCTTTCTCGTTCAAGAGTATCTCAACTATTCTTTACTTGTTTATATTTAAATAACAATATATCTTTGGGTAGAGTAATAATTTATTCATCTACCAAAAGTAATAGATTATCAATGACTTTTTTCAATTCCTCTGAGCCGCTCCTGCGTGAAAAACAGCAAGAGCTAGATTTTCAAGATATTCAAGGTCTAGTCTGTCTAAACTACCAAATTGGAAATTTCATCTTCTTTTCAAAGTTTTATACTCGCGTCGATCAAGCATTTATTCTCTGGGGACTAATTTCATCTGGGATTTTCGTAACCGCCCAGTTTCTAACTATTAGCTGGAGTAGTCAAGCGATTTTGTGGTCAGTGCTTACCTTATTCGGCGCAGTCGGCATGGTAAGTTTAACTTGGTTTTGGGCAACTGTAGAACAGCTACGCTGGGTTGTTTATAGCTGGGCAATTTTAATCTTAATGGGTTTAATCCTGACCGATCTGAGCATTTTTTTGGGGTGGGGAGAGGTGTTGATCCGTTTGTGTCCACTGTGGTTAGGATTAAGTGCCATCGGCTACCTTTGCACTGGGGTAGGAATGCGTTCACGCACATTTATTCTGATGGGGTTTATTCATTTGCTGGGAATTTTAGTTTTGCCGTACTGCGGTGTCATGCAGTTTCTCTCAACGGGGCTAATTATGACCGTTAGTTTACTGTTATTAGCAGAATTACAATGGGATATGCAATCTTCAAGTAATTACAACCAATTAACACCACAACAAAAGCAGTTTAACCAAGCACAGTCGCAACGACGTAAAATGAGTAGCTAAAGTTATAAAGAATTAAAATCTTACTTTAGACAAGTTTGTATATAGCGCTTCTCGTTTACGTGAGGTACACCCGTAGG
>CAXUOL010000164.1:0-10766 GCA_964252435.1 uncultured Nostoc sp. | reverse complement strand
TCATTGTTGCTTAATCACCTTCACGCCGATTTGGGAGGGAGTGGTCTAAAGTTTTTTCTCCCTCTTTCAGTATGCCTATTCTTGACTGTAATTGCCTGTGATTTTTTCTGCGATCTTCTTGTTAAATGAGAAAAATAGGAGCTTATCTAGATGTCGGGACAAAATTTTAATATAGTACACTGTGGCGAAAGTTTGCCTACTTTAGACAAGTTGCTCAAGAACTTGTGTGGCTAATTAAAATAATAGCTGAATTTATATCAAGCCATACTAATCGCTTATTTTTTACATTTGGAATAATTAGTAAGTATATTTATTGATTTGAGCATTAATTAATTGTTATGAGTTATAACCTTTGGGTTCTCTTTGTGCTGCTTGATTCTAGCAATCACTTTAGGAATTTATTTTACTAATTATACCAGATTTTTAATTATTATCAGATATAGCTAATTTAGTTTTCGCAATTAATCTAGTCAGAATGCTTAAACTATCTAACTTTTGTTGTTAATTTTCAATTTTTCGGATGAGATATTTTTGTTACCCCTAGCAATTGATGTGTAAAACAATGTAAATTAATACTTAATGAAATTTTAACAAGTATTTGAAAGCACGTGACATCTCAAAGAGCGCTACCTTCGGGCAAAAGGTTCAAAACTTCGCAACTTCAAATCTTCCTGGCTGATAGTCTGACTATTTTTTGGGGAGATTGGTTAGATTTACGCGTGAGAATCCTACCAGTTGCTGCATCAGGCTTAATATCGCCACTGATATATATTTTAGCTTTTGGCTTGGGTTTGGGTAGTTCCATCAAACCCGGTTCAGGAATTAGTGGTAACTATGACAACTATTTGGAATTCATATTACCGGGAATGGTGGCGCTGTCGTCGATGACGGTTAGCTTTGCAGGAACGACATTTTCAATTTGTGGAGATAGACTATTTACCAAAACTTTCGAGGAATTGTTGTTAACTCCCATAAATCCTTTAGCGTTGTACATCGGTAAAATGCTGGCGGGAGTCGTGCGGGGTTTGATGACTTCTGGTTCCGTGATTTTGATAGCGTTGCTGTTGAGTGGAAACTGGAATTTTCTCAACCCACTATTTTTACTGTTAGTGGCGCTCAATTGTGCGGTTTTTGCTGGATTAGGGGTGATTGTAGGGTTGAGTGTGCGATCGCTCGAATCAGTCGGACTTTACAATAATTTTATCATTATCCCCATGTCCTTCTTAGGAGCGACTTTCTTTGACCCTGCGACACTACCAGCGGCTCTCAAAGTTTTAGTTTACCTGCTGCCACTAACCTACGCCAGCATTGGATTGCGTGCAGCTGCCCATCTCCCCTTGTCTCAGTTTCCTTGGTACAGCATACCGATTTTGTTGGTAGTTGCGATCGCTCTTGCTCTGTGGGGTGGTTATAAATTTGCTCATCAACAAGATTAAAGTAATTCGTAATACTCGCCATTCGCGTAGCGTCTCGTAGAGAAGGCGAGAAGCAAGCTACGTAATTCGTAATTCGTAATTAGTTAAAGCTTTCATTACAACCTGTGCTTTAACTGTTAAATTTTCTGTAAAACTTTTTCCCGATGCTGCGTCAGCTTGATCCATCGGGGTAAGCGACTGGCAAGACTGCCATTGTGCCAGCCTAATGAATCATCTGGCAAGCGTTCTCGCAACCTTGATTGAACATAGCTTTCCAAGAAGTTCAAGTGAGCTTCATTATATGCCCATAGTACCTGACCGCAACAAGAAGTTTGTAGCCACAGGGGTAATACCAATTCTGTATAATGATGCGCCAAATTATATAAGGAACGAACCGCAAAGGCGCAAAGGACACAAAGGAAGAAAAAAAATTTGGCGCAGCCTCACAAAGAAATGGTATAAGCCAAAAAAATGGTCTAATATTCCATAGCTGGAATTTCTTTTATCGCTGTAATTGTTCTGCCACAGTAGCAATACGGCTTTTCGATTGCCATCCTTTGATTGTTGTTTTGTATAGCTACAGTGCTGACAGGTAATTCTTTTGATGGAACTGAGACTTGATTGCTCAGAGTTTACAGTCAATACCTTGGCAATGCGTAGGCGCAGCCCGCCGTAGGCATCGCATTGGGGACAACGTACTAAAATTTCTTGCTCAAAATCAGCAAGCCGTTTGCCATAGTCTCTAAATCTTATAACCATTTCATCTCAAACCTGCTATATAGCCTCCTGTTAAGACAGCAATGAACCAATTATTTATGATTCACATATTGTCTAATCTGTCAATGTATAAGTTCTAATTTGGATTTTTTATAAAGATTGCGTGAAATTACTAGTTATCGTGATAAAGCATTACAAGAATTGCTTTATAAATCAACCTATGAGTAGATATCAACTCAGTGAGCAAGCACACATTAACCACTATTTACCTAGCAGATAGATAGCGGTTGAAAAGTGAATTTTTGCTGTTTGATTTAAACCATACGGTGTAGCATTCTGTGAATCAATATCCAAAGGACACAAATATGATTAAAATTGCCACAAAAATAGCCTTGTCTGTTCTCGGAGCAGCAGGAATTAGTTTTTTGTCTTGGACACCAGCAAAAGCCGTCATCTTTGTAGAACCCATTGTGACAACTAAAAATCAAGATGTACTCGACGCAAAAAAACCAAGAACCCTTACAGACTATCTACCAGGGCAAGTAATAGAATATGGTGTTCCAGATGTAGCTAATAACTTTCTAAATGCCACTGGGAACGATATAAACAGCTTGGTCTTTGATTTAAAAACGCTGTCCTATAGTAATCAGAATTCTACTCCAGCATTTGATAATGAACCAGTGCAGTGGGGAGATGTTAATGGAGATGGGAAGATTGGTAACTCTACTAACCCCGATCTAACAGATATTTTTAAAGACATTACCATTGCTGGTAGTACTATCACTTTTAGTGGTGGCGTTATCCCAAACGGAACTCTGTTTTACAATCCATTCGCTACCCTGCCTAATCTAGCCCCAGGTGCTGGAATCATTCCACCAATTCCAGCAGAGCAGGAAGATAAAGATGGGCCGATCAGAGTGGCTGCTTATTACACCGCTGTTCCTGAATCAACTAACATTTTGGGTGTACTGGTCTTTGGTGCTTTAGGCGTAGCTTTAAAATTAAAGCGATCGCTCTGTTAAGGGGAGTAGGAGGCAGGCGGCAGGCGGCAGGGAGATGAGGGAGTGAGGGGACAAAGGGACAAGGAGATAAACAAAACTCCTAACTCCTAACTCCTAACTCTTAACTCTTAACTCCTAACTCCTAACTCCTAACTCCTAACTCAGCACTCAGCACTCAGCACTCAGCACTCCTAACGCCCTCATTCTGTAATTAACTCCCGATACACTGTCATTGTTTCCTGATGGACGCGGGCAACACTCAGCCTTTCTAGGTTTTTCTTTGCCCGCTGTTTCCACTCTTGTAGCATCTCGGCATTACTCAGTAATTGCACTAAAATCCCAGCTAAAGCATGACTATCTTTTGCTGGCACCAAAAGACCTGCTCGCCCGTTGTCTAAAGCTTCAGGAATCCCGTCTACCTGAGTGCCGACGATCGCAGTTCCAGTTTCTCTAGCTTCCGAAAGTACCAAAGGACAAGGATCACGGTGGGAAGCTAGCACAAAGATGTCACAAGAGATCAGATAGCGTTGAGGTTCTGGTTGAAAGCCTTCAAAATGAATGCGTTCTTTTACAGAAGTTGCCCGTGCCTGTGCCTCAAATAGCTGTTTATCAGGGCCATTTCCTACTAAATAAAGATGGGCTTGGGGAAAATCTGAGGCAATTTGTTCAAAGGCAGCAATTAACTCAGCGATTCCCTTGCGTTGATACATCCCGGCTACAGTAGCGATCGCTGGATGCTGTAATGGTAAAGGTTGATAATCTTGTATCTGTCGAGTGCGAGGACTGCCTAAAGTGCCGTTACATACCACCCGCAACTTGTTTTCTGGAATACCACGCCTAATCATAGAATCACATACAGCCTGACTGACAGCAATTACTCTGTCAGCTAAACCCATCAGCAAACTGGCACGCTGAAATTCGTTGTGGACTGTAGAAACTAAAGCATATTTGTTTCCTTTAAAAATACGTGCTAATATTACCCCCGTCATCATGTGGGCATGAACAATATCCGGCTGAAATTCAGCTGCGATCGCTCGGTAACGTATAGCTGCTTTAATCGTACTTATCGGTTTCCTGTTTTGGTCTAAGTGGTAATGTTTGACACCACAAATATCTAATAAAGCCTCGTATTCCCCACCAGCAGAAACAACCGCTACCTCATAGCCAGATTTTGCCTGTAGACAAGCCAGATCCACGGCCACATTCACAATACCGTTACCTATTTCTTGAACGTGGTTCAAAATATGTATGATTCGCATAATCTTTAAGATGTGTATAAAAAATCAAGATAAGTAACTGCATAGAAATCAACATAATTATTGAGGTCTTCAGTGACAACTCAAAAGTAGTCAGTAGTGCGTAAAATTGACCACTTGCTACTCACAAAGAACGCTTATAACCAGTTACTTAGCTTAAAGACTTATTCAGTAACGGCTTGATAAATCGGGGTAAAACTTCAAAATTCTGAATATCTATTTTAAGTCGCTACAGCCTTATTTTCTATTTCCCAAAACTCTGGTATCGAACTCTAGTACACCACAGCAGATATATAAATCTCATTTAACACAGCAGCCAAAACAGAGAATAAAAGTCTTTTGATTTTTGAGTTTCAAGTACTTTGGGTTGAAACAAGTCAAGCATCGCATCCTTATTCAATCCCGCGTTTTGCTCTCTTGGTAACTCAGTAGTTCATTTATGGGCACTCCTGAAATACTGCTTTACAAAAACAGTAATTTGCCTGATGATAAAAAAGAAAATTAATAGTAACAAATAATTTATTCTTACTGTTAATAATTGTGTGAAAACCCTGTAATGGCAAAGCTTCAGTCAGTTTGAGTTGAACTCATAACCTTAGTTTAAGGTAACAAAATGGCAACGTTACATACTCCACACTTGCAATTAAATTCCGTAATTTCCACCTCATATACGCATAACCTGGTCTTCATTGACACGGCAGTTGAAGACTATCAGAGTTTAATTAACGGTGTTGTCCCCAACACCGAAGTATTCATTATTGACCCTACACAGAACGGTACTGAGAAAATTACGGAGATTTTGGCAACTCGCGCTGACCAGAATATTAACAGCATTCATATTGTTTGCCACGGTGCCCCCGGTAGCTTGCAACTGGGTAACACTCACTTGGGACTTGATACCCTCGAATACCATAGCCAGCAACTCCAACAATGGCAGAAGATATTTTCCGTCTCCGCCAAAAGTGATAACCCCTGGAACTTACTCATCTATGGTTGTAACGTCGCTGACGGTGATGCGGGAGCAGAATTTATTGCCAAACTGCACCAACTTACAGGAGCGAATATTGCTGCTTCACGTCAGCAGATTGGCAATGCAGCATTAGGAGGTAACTGGGAACTGGAAGTCCGCACCACTGATATAGAAGTAACTCTAGCGTTTGCAGAAACGACGCGGGAAGCTTATGTGGGAGTACTGGCGACGTTTACGGTGAATGATACCGGGGACGCAGATGATGGAAATGCGAACAATGGCGTCACTACTCTACGGGAAGCAATTAACTTAGCTAATACGACTGCTGGGGATGATACGATCGCCTTTGGGGGAGTGTTTACTGATACCACCCCAGATGTAATAACCCTCACCTCTGGAAAACTGACCATTACCAATGATGTGAGCATCTTGGGAACTGGTGCATCTCAGCTGACTGTGAGTGGTAATAATACTTCCAGAGTATTCGAGATATCGGGACTAGCGACAGGTGTTACTATTGATGGTCTGGCGATCGCTAGCGGCGGTATTCAAATCAATTCAAATTCCATCCTCAGCCTGACAGCAAGCAGTATTTCTGGCAATACAGAAGAAAGCGGCATCTCTAATAACGGCATCCTCAATCTTACGGGAAGTACTGTCTTTGGTAATACGAAAGGCGGCATCTCTAATAACGGCATCCTCAGCCTTACGGGAAGTCGTGTCTTTGGCAATACGGGTGACTTCGGCGGTGGCATCTATAATAACGGTTCTGGTGCGAACGTCGGTACTCTCAAGATAACGGCAAGTACTGTCTCTGGCAATACGGCAAACTACGGTGGCGGCATATACAATAAAGGCGGTACTCTCAACATAACGACAAGTACTGTCTCTGGCAATACGGCAAACTATAACGGCGGTGGTGTCGTTAACGGAGATGATGGTAGCTATTTTGGCGGTTCAGCTATTCTAACTAACAGCACCATATCTGGCAATACGGCGAATGATGAAGGTGGTGGCATCTATGATTCTGGCAGCTACACAGGCGACGACCTTACTCTGATCAACACCACAATTACTAGCAACATAGCCGACTCAGATGGGAATGGTGTTGGCAACGGTGGGGGTGTTGCAAGTTATGGTAGCCCTATGAAGGTTAGTAACACCATTATTGCAGGCAACTTTGACAATTCCACGTCTGGTGATATACACCCTGACGTGTCTGGTAGCGTCGCTGACTTTGGCAATAATTTGATTGGCGATAATACTGGTAGTACTAACTTTACCACCAGCACTCTCATTGGCACAAGTGCTAGCCCAATAGATCCTCTTCTCGGTCCACTGCAAAATAATGGTGGGGCAACCTTTACTCATGCCTTACTTGCAGATAGTCCCGCTATTAATGTCGGCAATAATTCCCTAGTTCCTGCTGCTATCACCACCGATCAAAGGGGCGCTGGATTTGACAGGATATCCGGCGTTGCAGTTGATATTGGTTCTTATGAAGTCCAGCCTACCATAATTACGCCACCTGATAATCCTAATCCCCTCGTACCTACCATCAGCATCATCGCAACTGATAACACTGCTGATGAAAACAGTGGTGATACTGGCACTTACCGCATCAGCCGCAGTAATAGCAGTGGGGCATTAACAGTCAACTTCTCTGCCAATGGTAATGCAAGTATTGCAGACTACAACCTAAGCGTGGGTGGCAACCCTGTCAGCGGTAATAGTATCGTGATTGCTGATGGGCAAAGCTATGTAGATATCACCCTGACGCCTGTCAATGATATTCAGGCAGAAGCGGCAGAAAATCTTACCCTCAGCTTGGCAGCAGATTCAGCTTACCAAATCAATAATGTGGATTATACTGCCACAGTAGCGATCGCAGCCAATGATTTCGTCGTGACTAATACCAACGATTCTGGAGACGGGTCGTTGCGGCAAGCTATCCTCAATGCTAATGCTACTGCTGGGGCAGATATTATTACCTTTGCGGGCGTATTTAGTGATGCCACTCCAGATATCATTACCCTTACCTCTGGTAAATTGACGATTACCGATGATATTACCCTTTTGGGGACTGGAGCAGCAAACCTTATCGTCAGTGGAAATAATGCCTCCAGCGTGTTTGAGATATCAGGGACAGGGACAGATGCCAGCATTGATGGCTTGAAGATTGCGAATGCTAACGATCCCTTTGGCGGTATTTTGCTTAATAACAATACTAGCCTCAACTTGACGGAAAGCATTGTCTCTGATAATAGGGGGACGGTAGGCGGCATCTTTAACAAAGGCACTCTCAGCTTGACAAGAAGCACTGTCTCTAATAATAGGGGGTCATCGTTAGGCGGAGGCATATTTAACAAAGGCAACCTCAGCCTCACTAACAGCATTGTCTCTGGCAATAGTGCATCTACCAGTTACTCCTCTGCCAGCGGTGGTGGCATATTTAATATAGGTACTCTCAGCCTGACAGGAAGCACTATCTCTGGTAATGGGGTTTTTGCCAGTGGTCTTAATCGTTATGAACCTGACCCTTACCCGTCCTATGGTGGTGGTATCTTTAACTCTGGCAGTGTCAGCTTGAGTAATAGCACTATCTCTGGTAATTCAGCACTTTCTGGAGGCGGCATATCTAACTCAGGCATTTTTAACATCACCAACAGTACTGTCTCTGGCAATAGGGCAAGTGGAGGGAACGGTGGCGGCATCTCTAACTCAGGTAGCCTCAATCTGAACAGCACCACAATTACCAATAATACCGCAGAAGACCTTTACAACTGGGGGGGCGGCACTGGTGGAGGTGTTTATGGTGGTGGGACTGTGATTGTTGCGAACACCATCATTGCAGGCAACTTCAACAACAGGAATCTCTACGGCGGCGACATCAACCCCGACGTTTCCGGCGACTTCACCGACGACGGTAATAACCTGATTGGAGATAACACTGGTAGCGCTGGTTTTACTACCAGCAGCATCGTCGGCAGCAGCGCCAACCCTATCGATAGCAAACTTAGCCCACTGCAAAATAACGGTGGTGCAACCCTTACCCATGCCTTACTTGTGGATAGTCCTGCCATTAATGCTGGTAATAATGCCTTGATTCCACCAGGTATCACCACCGACCAACGCAGCGTCGGATTTGACAGAGTATCTGAGGGTACAGTTGATATTGGTGCATTAGAGTTCAACGGGCTGATTGGAACTAGTGGCGCTGATAATTTAGTGGGCAACAACTACGCTGACATAATTGATGCTGAAGGCGGGAACGATATCATCACAGGTAATCAAGATAACGACCTCCTAACTGGTGGCGGTGGCAAAGATAAATTTGTTTATAACTTAGGTGACGGTGTTGATACCATCAGCGATTTTGGTGAGTTAGGAAAAGGCTCAAATCCATCGGCAGCAATTGTTGGCGAATTGGATACATTCAAATTCCAAGGTACTGGGTTGACTGCCCGAAATCTGCTACTCACCCAGAATAGTAACAATCTGGAAATCACTTTTGAAGGCGTAGCTGATGACAAAGTTATCCTGCAAAACTTTGCCCTGGAAAACTTAGACAACCTTTGCAGCATCGGCAATATCCTGTTTGATGGGCAAAGCAGCATTCGTGATAGCTTTGATGTCTTTAATGCCAACTCCACCCAAAGCACCATCTTCAACAAAAATACAGTCACCTTTGTTAATGACCTGAACAATAATGTCAATGGCTTTGATAACTCAGATGATGTCATTAATGGTCAGGGGGGTGATGACCGCATTGATGGCAAGAGTGGCAACGACCTACTACGTGGTGGTGTAGGTAATGATACCCTCATTGGTGGTGCTGGCAATGATACCCTTGTAAGTGGTAGAGGTCAGGATAGCCTCATCGGAGGTGCTGGTAATGACATTCTCTTTGTTGGTGATTCTTATGATACCCTGACTGGTGGTAGCGGTAACGATCAGTTTGTCTACCAAAAATTTAGTAATTCAAGTACAATTACTGACTTTAATCAAAGCCAGGATAAGTTAGTTCTTACTGACCTGCTTAAGATCTGGGGCTACAGTGGCAGCAATCCCATCTTAGATGGCCACCTAAAGTTTGTGCAATCGGGTACTTCGACAAAAGTCACTTACATTGGAGTTTATGACGATGACACCGTGGCGACTTTGAATAATTTCACTGCGACAAATCTGGTAGTTGGTAGTAACGTCCTCGTCTAGCTTTCAGATTTGGCATAATATGAGGGAAATACACTTGACAGTACCAAATTGCATAAATTCATAGTATTGAATTGACGAAAAGTGAGGACTAAAGTTATCACTTCAAAATAAATTTTTTATTCTGGGTATTTTGCCGGACATTAGATTACGACTCAATCAATACAAGTTTACGAACCTGAGAATTATTTCCTTGAGAGCGGCGTGATGAGGCAGCAGTTAGCAAAAACTTCCAAGACTGAGGAGAAAGTATAGATGGATCTATCATTGAAAGAAAACTCTTGAGATTTTTTTGCTTCAGTGCCACTAAAATCCAATGGAGTTTCAGGTAATTTTTTATATCTTGAAAAAGAGGAATCTTTGAGCGATGTTGCTCATTTACCAAGGCGTAAATTTTCTCCTTCATCAAAATATTTGTCTCCAACCGCCGAGACAAAGAAAACTTTTGATTATATGCACCAGGCCAGATTGTCCGGTAAGCAAGACACTGATTGAAGAAAATAGCATCGCCAAACTGAGCAATCCGAATCCAGGAATCGATGTCATCACAGTTAGCATCAAGTGTGGAGTCCCAACCACCAGTTTGTAAGAAAGCATCACGTCGGCAAGCTACTTGTACAGGCGTGCCAAAGGGTACAAGCTCTAAAAGCATCCCGTAGTGAATATCGGCTTGTGGGATATAAAAAGCTAGACCAGGGCCGACTTGGGGAGTGCGAGAAAGTTCAACTTCATTACCATCCACCTGAGCCGCCACACAAGAGCAGATTACAGCATCGGGACGAAGTGCGATCGCCTTTGCCATCTCTTCTATGCAGTTAGGCGCTAAATAGTCGTCATCATCTAAAAACTTAATCCAGTCGCCGCTAGCTTTGGCAACTCCAGCATTTACTGTTGCTGCATGACCTTGGTTCACTTCGTTACGGTGATAAACAACCTTGTCCCCTAAGCTTTTAAGATAGGTTTGGGTATCATCAGAAGAACAATCGTCAGCAACAACCACCTCGCACTCGATTGTTTGGTTACGAGCCGAATCAATTGCTCTTTGCAGCAAATTCAAGCGATTATAGGTACTGATGACGACGCTAAATTTCATAAATTTCACCCCTGTGGTACAGCATTCTGCAATATAGCTTTGATCTCTAGGCTGTTGTATCAGTAAAATTATCAATCCTAACAAGTAGACTGAAATAGGATT
>CAXUOL010000163.1:0-10788 GCA_964252435.1 uncultured Nostoc sp. | reverse complement strand
TAGAAGTAAAGTGTAACAGGCATGAAACCATTGGAAATACGTGATTCTGTTGATTCCCGATATAACCCAGCAGCAATTGAGGAAAAATGGCAAAAAACATGGGTAGAACTTGGCTTAGATAAGACACCGACAGCTAGCAACAAGCCAAAATTCTACGCTCTTTCCATGTTCCCTTATCCATCGGGCAGCCTACACATGGGTCACGTCCGTAATTATACGATTACCGATGTGATTGCCCGCCTGAAGCGAATGCAAGGGTATCGGGTAATACACCCAATGGGTTGGGATGCCTTTGGCTTGCCAGCAGAAAACGCCGCCATTGACCGTGGTGTACCGCCAGCAAATTGGACTTATCAGAATATGGCTCAGATGCGGCAACAATTGCAGCGTCTTGGTTTATCCATTGATTGGGAATGCGAACTTGCTACCTGTTCACCAGATTATTACAAGTGGACACAATGGATTTTCTTGCAGTTTTTGCAAGCAGGGTTAGCTTATCAAAAAGAAGCAGCTGTAAACTGGGACCCGATCGATCAAACTGTACTAGCAAATGAGCAAGTTGATAACGAAGGACGTTCTTGGCGGAGTGGGGCAATAGTTGAGCGCAAATTATTACGCCAGTGGTTTTTTAAGATTACCGACTATGCCGAAGAATTACTCAACGACTTGCATCAATTGACAGGTTGGCCGGAACGCGTCAAATCGATGCAGGCAAACTGGATTGGCAAATCTACAGGCGCTTACTTAGAATTTCCCATCATTGGGATAGATGAAAAAATCGGCGTGTACACCACACGTCCAGATACCGTTTTTGGTGTTAGCTACCTAGTGTTAGCACCAGAACATCCCTTAACAAAGCGCGTCACTACAAAAGAACAACAAGCAGCGGTAGAAGCCTTTATTAAAGAGGTTTCCCATCAAAGTGAGTTGGAACGTACTGCTGACGACAAACCGAAGCGGGGTATCCCCACAGGTGGTAAGGCAATTAACCCATTTACAGGGGAAGAAGTGCCGATTTGGATTGCTGACTATGTACTGTATGAGTATGGTACTGGAGCAGTTATGGGTGTACCAGCACACGATATCCGGGATTTTAAGTTTGCCAAAAATTACGATTTGCCAGTTGATTTTGTCATCGTTTCCCCGGATGATGTTGCAGGTTTTGACTTAACCCCAACATCAGAGATTGATGAAGTCACACAACTCATTCAAATTGAATACAACCAGGCATACACTGAACCAGGAATTTTAATTAATTCTGGGGCTTTTACTGGTATGACTTCCACAGATGCTAAACAAGCAATAATTGAATACGCCGAACAACAAGGTTTTGGTAAAGTGCGGGTGCAATATCGCTTGCGGGATTGGTTGATTTCGCGGCAGCGTTACTGGGGTGCACCGATACCTGTAATTCACTGTCCCAACTGTGGGATAGTGCCAGTGCCTGACAAAGATTTGCCAGTACAATTGCCAGAAGAGGTGGAATTTACTGGACGTGGCGGTTCACCTTTGGCTCAGTTGTCAAGCTGGGTAAATGTACCTTGTCCAACTTGTGGGACTCCAGCGAAGCGGGAAACTGACACGATGGATACTTTTATTGATTCTTCGTGGTATTTTTTGCGCTTCCCTGACGCTAAGAATGAACAACAGGTTTTCGATTCTGGTAAAATCAATGACTGGATGCCAGTCGATCAGTATGTGGGTGGGATTGAACACGCGATTTTACATTTGTTATATTCGCGGTTCTTTACTAAGGTTCTGCGGGACAGAGGCTTGTTAAACTTTGACGAACCTTTCCAACGCCTGTTAACTCAAGGTATGGTGCAGGGTTTAACTTATCTAAATCCTAATAAGGGTGGTAAAGATAAATGGATTCCTTCTAATCTGGTAAATTCAGCCGACCCACGTGACCCCCAGACAGGTGAACCATTACAACGTCTCTATGCCACCATGTCTAAATCAAAGGGCAACGGTGTAGCGCCAGAAGATGTAATTTCCAAATACGGTGTAGATACAGCGCGGATGTTCATCTTGTTCAAAGCACCGCCAGAAAAAGATTTGGAATGGGATGAAGCCGATGTGGAAGGACAATTCCGCTTTTTAAATCGGGTTTGGCGTTTGGTGACAGATTATATTGCGGCTGGGGTATCCCGTAAAAAAGCTCAACTCTCTGATTTAACTAAAGCAGAAAAGGAGTTACGGCGGGCAATTCACACGGCTATTCAAGCGGTGACAGAAGACGTAGAAGACGAATATCAATTCAACACAGCTATTTCAGAATTGATGAAGTTGAGTAATGCCTTAACTGATGCCGATGGCAAAAGTTCACCAATTTATGCAGAAGGTATTCGGACTTTAGTGGTATTATTAGCACCCTTTGCACCACACATTGCTGATGAATTGTGGCATTTATTGGGTGAAAGTGATTCAGTTCATACTCAAACTTGGCCATTATTTGACCCAGCTGCTTTGGTAGCTGATGAAATTACTTTAGTGATTCAAGTTATGGGTAAAACTCGCGGCTCGATTCAAGTACCAGCACAAGCAGATAAAGCAGCGTTGGAGAAATATGCCCGTGAATCAGAAATTGCCCAGCGTTACATCGAAGGTAAAGAGATTAAAAAGGTAATTGTAGTACCTGGAAAGTTGGTGAATTTTGTAGTTAGCTAAGTACAGCTTTGCATAAAATCGTGGCGAATTGAGGGTTGAAATTTAAACGCAAAGTGGCGCAGAGGGAAGCGCAGAGGCACGCAGAGAATTCGCTACGAATTAATCATATCGATAAAATTGTAAATGTAGCCTGACATAACATCAGAGGATTTACATCCGTGACACTCAAAGAGTTAGAACAACAACTTCTTGCCCTCAGTCCTGATGAAAAATTGCAGGCTATACATTTACTTGCTCAAAGTCTTGGCAACAATTGGCAAGGAATTGAAAAAACTCCTAGAGTCTGTGGTGGAGAGGCTCGCATCGCTAAAACTCGTATTCCCGTTTGGGTACTTGTGGAAGCTCGCCATCTTGGATATAGTGATGCTGACCTTTTGACAAGCTATCCAACCATTACAGCTACAGATTTAGCTAATGCTTGGGTATATGCAGAAGCTTATCCCGATGAAATCGAATTGGCAATTGAGCGTAATCAGGTTGCCTAATCGATGGCACGATTTTATGCAGATGAGCAGTTTCCATTTCCAGTTGTGGAATTATTACGCGCTTTGGGACATGATGTTTTGACAGTTCAACAAGCAGAAAATGCAGACCAAGGTATACCTGATGAGGAAGTGCTAGCATTTGCCATAAGTCAAGAACGCTCAATATTAACTATCAACAGAGTTGATTTTATCCGTTTGCATCGTCGTGATTCTAACCACTTCGGTATTATTGTTTGCACGAACAATCGTAATTGGAAACAATTTGCAGCACGGATAGATGAGGCTGTGGCAGCAGAAGAACCGTTGCAAGGAAAACTAATGCGTGTGGTACGTCCAGTCACTTAAAAAGGTTTTGATGGAACGCGCAAATGCTAAAGTCGTCAAGTATATGTTGCAACAACTCTTTTATCGGTAGTTGACTTCTCTGGTGTATGTGTATTTAAAAACATCTATCTGATCGTCCAGAAAGTTGGATTGTTTTATTTATACACAAAAAAGCGCTTGAGAGTTTTGCTCACTCAAGCGCTTTTCCGTAAAAGCTTATACCAACTCACTCGTTTGATGCAACATTTGAAATCTGCAACACTCCCTGAGGAGGGAGTATTACGAGGATAACTTGTGACAAACATGTGGTGAAATGGTATCACTCCTTGCACTAACTAAGAATATCTCTTTTGTAAGAATACCGGGGATCTAGTGAGTGACAGTTTATGAACTGAACACTAGTTAAAAACGACTCACCGTGAATAGTAACTAAGGAGACTAAGCACGATTGTAGCAATTTTGTAAGTATAGTATAAAAACTTATAGTTTATTAGTACCCGTCGTCAGCATCGCTTACCACTAAGTGCAGTATCAAAAAGTGCAGCAATTAGTAGCATAGATATCTCAACTTCTGCGTCAAATTAGTCGCTATCGAATAAGCTAGAAAAGGCTTGGATATTAGTATCGAAGCGATTTTGACTCAAATAAATCATAGATGAAGGTATTTTTTAGGGAATGGCAACCCAAGAACAAATCTTTGACCCAAATAGATTGAAAAGTTTGGGTTGGGTATCTTCTATCTCTTAGCAAACGGTGACATCCAAGTGTTCCGTATAGTGTAGGGGGTTACTTCTTTCGTGGAAGCAAAACACAACTTTTTCACCGACAATTACCGCGATGTTCAAAACGATTTCGCGTTTTTCTATAACAGGACTTACGCAAAGGACACAAAGGAATAAGCTTTCAGATAGTTATTGCGTAAGTCCTATATAAAAACAACTGAGGTGGATTATAGGTAGATTTAAGAATTATCGTACTTATGCCTCATCATAGATGTTTCATCCTTGGCTAAAGTAGCCGTTCACCTACGAGCAGACACCTTAACCTGGCGTCTAGGTGTGTGGTAAGATTGCCTGGAACAAAGGTTTTATCTGAGTTGGAGTCTGGTATAAATTGCAAAGGTCAAGCTGACCGATCATTAACTCCCACGATACTTTTCCTATGGATTTGGAAAATATACAACAATGCTGGTGACGAGCTGAGTGGAATTTGTAGATGAATATCTAGGATTTGCTATCAGACTTAACCAACTTCCCACAATTTTGACTTTTATTTAACTTTTAGGATAGACACATGAACGATAAGCTGATGCTGATGATTCCAGGCCCTACACCGGTGCCAGAAGCTGCCTTACTGGCATTAGCCAAGCATCCGATTGGCCACCGTACTAGTGAATTTAGCAACATCTTGGCAGAGGTGACAGAAAACCTCAAGTGGCTACACCAAACTCAAAGTGATGTGCTGACGCTGAATGTCAGTGGTACGGGTGCTGTAGAAGCGGGAATAATTAATTTTCTCTCTCCAGGCGATCGCATTTTAGTTGGCTCTAATGGTAAATTTGGTGAACGCTGGGTAGAAGTTGGTCAAGCCTACGGTTTGAATGTAGAAGAAGTTAAGGTGGAATGGGGAAAACCCTTAGACCCCGCAGTATTTGCTGAAAAACTCCAAGCAGATACCCAAAAGCAAATTAAAGCTGTAATCATTACCCACAGCGAAACCTCGACGGGTGTGTTGAATGACCTAGAAAGCATCAACCGCCACGTCAAAGAACACGGTGAAGCTTTAATTATCGTTGATGCCGTCACTAGCTTAGGTGCATTCAATTTACCCGTGGATGCTTGGGGTTTGGATATAGTCGCCTCCGGTTCCCAAAAAGGTTATATGATTCCGCCGGGATTGGGTTTTGTCTCTGTCAGTCCCAAAGCTTGGGAAGCCTACAAAACTGCGAAGCTACCGAAATATTATTTGGATTTAGGCAAATATCGCAAAGCCACAGCCAAAAATACAACTCCATTTACTCCGCCTGTGAACTTGATCGTAGCGTTACACACCACGTTGCGAATCATGAAAGAAGAAGGCTTGGAATCAATATTTGCTCGACATGAACGGCTCAAAAATGCTACTCGCGCCGCCGTTAAAGGATTAAATTTACCCTTGCTTGCAGCAGATAATTCCGCTAGTCCGGCGATTACAGCTGTAGCACCACAGGGAATTGAACCGGATAAGATTCGGTCATTGATGAAAAAACGCTTTGATATTGCTTTAGCCGGTGGTCAAGATCATTTGAGCAATAAAATTTTCCGTATTGGTCATTTGGGTTTTGTGAGCGATCGCGATATTCTTAGCTGTATAGCATCCTTAGAAGTTACCCTCACAGAACTTGGCTACGAAGACTTCACCCCTGGTTCTGGTATAGCAGCAGCAGTTAAAGTGTTTAGTCAGTCCTAAGTACTAAATCAAAAGAGCGAGTTGATAATTTAACTCGCTCTTTTGATTTGTATATAGAGTAGAAACCGTTAGAGTCAAGAGAGCTATATATCAACCTTTGCATCAGGTAGAGTTGATCTGACATCCCTCAATCCTCCTAAATGACACCAAGTTGCCCTAGATAGTATTATTTGCTTTGAAGAAAATCGTACTGTATCTTTGACACCAAACAAGACTAACTTTGGCAACTTAGTATCATCCAAAATTGGCATAAATATAGTATTGTTTGAGATCCTGCTAATATGCATTTGGTAGAAACTTTTAAGCCAAAGTCTAAAATTTACAATCCAAAATTGCTATAACCTACGCCGTCTCCAGCCAATCATAAATTTGTTCTAATTGCTCTAGAGTAATTAACCCATATTGCCAAAGAATCATTGCCAAAGGACCTGGGTCTTGCTCCCGATGCCGAAGCGCCACCGCTAGTGATGCTGTGGAAATTGCCAAATCTTCTTGCAAAAAATGAATCAGTCGAGAATATTTTGATGGTGACATTTGTATTTCACCTCCTTGTGCAGAATGTATTGTCATATATCAGTTCACCATTACTTGGTAGACAGTAGCCAGTATTTCATTTGTCACTGTGCCGTTATCGGCCATACACCCCAGCACAGTTTTTGTTAATCTGCCTTTAAAAGAGGCTTCCTGTAGATGGTTTGAGAAATAAAAATTCTCATACAAGTCATCTGCTAGCTTATTAAGCAGTATTTTTACCTAATTAAATTGGCTTCATCTTATTTACCTTTGTGTTTTATTTAATTACACAGGTAGTAATAAAGATTCCATAGCCTATACTCTCTTATTGGCGACTATTTACACTTGCGCCCAAGGGAATATTTTTGAGACCAAACCTGAAGACTGCGATCTCAGGTTTGAGACAGTAGAATTTTACATTATTACTACAGTTTTTAAATAGTAGCGTTACAAGTGCTATTTGACCACATAAAGTGACATTTTTTACAAAAAAAACATATATTTCGACCGTATAGGCTCTCAACCGAGTAATTACCCAAGTTTTTATCCCTCCAAAGCGCCGGAGTTTCAAAACTCAATTTTGAGAATATCGCCTACTTTCAACTTCAATTCGGCAGCTCTTCCAGAACGAAGTTCAATCACCTTATCAACTGGTGTATTGGGACCATAGGTAGGACAAGGCTCACTTGCACAAGGAGGTGCAGCAACCTGAATATATTTAACTACACCTTTATGTAGAAATACCATGTCCAAAGGTACAGGTACATTCTTCATCCAGAAACTGACTGGTTGTGCTGAAGGGAACCCAAACAGCATCCCTCGGTCATCTGGCAAAGCTGGCCGATACATCAACCCCATCGCTTGCTGTTGTGGCGTCTGCGCTACCTCTAATTGAATGGTTGTACCATTAGGCACAATGGCTTTAGCAGAAATTGGTAGTTTTTGACCTAAACTTTCTGGTGCTGGAGCTTCAGAACCAGAGGTGAGGCTAGGAGATTTAGCTGTTGTTGGCACAGAACAACCCATCAGAAAAATACTCAGCACTATCGAGAGCAAACTTAGCCGACGAGTCATATAGCTTTTCGATTTTGTAATTTAGACTTCAATTTTACAGTGTTGTAGGCAAAAAAACCCTTTGGGTGGGAGGCAGCAGCACCCAAAGAAAGCATTCCCAATTTGAAACTGGGAATGAAGGCAAGGAGATAGGCAAACTCCCGCTACAGTATACTAAGATTCTCTTAAAACGTACCCTACGCCTCGCACTGTTTGAATGAGGCGCTTTTGACCTTCATCTTCGATTTTTAACCGCAAGTAACGGATGTACACTTCAATTACATTTGACTCACCCAGAAAGTCGTAACCCCAAACATTTTCTAGAATTTGTTCGCGGGTTAACACTTCACGGGGATGTTCCATTAAGAATTTTAATAGTTCAAATTCTTTCATTGTCAAGTCAATTGGTCGCCCGTTGTGTATGGCACGGCGAGTTGCTATGTCTAAAATTAAATCCCCAAAGCGTAATTGCTCCGTGGTATCCACATCGGGTTTTAAGTAGAGGCGAATCAACTTCAAAAAATCTTCTGAGCGGTAAGGCTTGAGGATGTAATCATCCGCTCCAGCTTCTAGACAAGCTACACGATCGTCAACTGTATCCCTTGCCATTAAAATCAATACAGGCGATCGCATACCAGTGCTTCTCATATTTTTGCACAATGAGAGTCCTGATTCTCCTGCCAACATCCGGTCTAAAACAATTAAAGCAGGTTGGCGATCGCGACAGTGTTGTAAACCACTCGTCGCATCATGAGCCAAAATTGATTCATAACCGGCTTCTTGCAAATCGCAAGAAAGCTGATTTGCAAGGCTATCATCGGTTTCAATCACCAAAACACAAGGACTTTGAGCAACTGTCATAACAATTTGGGATATTAGATTTGGGATTGTAAAGATATTCTAAAAAAAATCTTTACATCAGTTATAAAGTGCAATTACGAGCTTTTAGTGATGTAGCAATTCTAATTTGACCCGCTGCTAAGGATGTTTTAGCACGTTCAAGTGTCAGCTATCGAATTCTCGGATGCAATCTTAATAACTAACTCCAAATTCCATCTCCATATCAGTAATTCTGGAAGGAAATCAGCAAATGGGGGAGTAGGGAGTGGGGGGATGAGGGAGAAATCAATTCAAAATTCAAAAACTTTTGCCTCCTGCCTCCTGCCTCCTGCCTCCTAATGACTACGGCAATTCTACCGAAGTTGGTTTAGCGATATGTGGCAAACCCCAACCTAATTTTTCTCGCAAAATTCGGAAAAACTCAGGCGGTTGCAGGCGAATAAATCGGGCACTATATTGCGATCGCTTCATATATACTCGATCTTCTGGTAAGATATAGCACCCTCCATTACCATCTACTACCATTACCAGCCGAGGGATATTGACTGGGTAAATATTGACCGATTCAGTATCTGGAAATACTAATGCTCTAGAAGCTAGGGAATGGGGACAAATGGGTACTAGCTGTAAAGCAGGTATGCCAGGAGTTACCACTGGGCCACCAGCACTCAATGAGTAAGCTGTAGAACCAGTAGGCGTAGAAACAATCACACCATCTGCAGCAATATCTACTGGCGCATGATGCCCTATGGCAATTTCAAAATGGCACATAGAGGTCAAAGGTTCTCGGTGTAGCACCATTTCATTTAGGCATAGGGCTTCCCATAGCACTGAATCATCCCGAAACACTTTGACATTGAGCATAGCTCGTTCTTCAATTTCATACTCACCTGCCATCGCCTGTTCTAGTGCTTGGGGCAATTGATTCAGGAAAGTTTCTGTCAAAAATCCCATGTGGCCGGTATTCACTGTTAGCAGTGGAATACCACAAGGGGCTACTTGACGAGACGCTGCCAGAACAGTGCCGTCTCCCCCTAATACCACTGCAAACTCCATATCTGAGTCAAAACCAGGGGGTGTCAGACCGTCAATGGGGGTGTGGCACACAGGACTCTCCGGGTTGGGGTAGCCCAGTATACCACCAATACTCGATGTGATACATACATTCCAACCGGCTGCGGTTAGCTTGTCTTTCAACTCGATAGCGACACGGCCCGCTATCGGTTTAACGTCATTATAGATAATGCCTGCTTTCGGCACACTCAAATATCCAAGTTTAGGCGATGCTCTGTATTATGTAATCCTTACACATTTTTGGTCATGTAGTCATTAATCTAGAGTCAAATATCCAGAGTCTAGAGTTTAACGACTAATATCTGTTTTGTCATGACTATTGATTATTAGCTTTTGAAGACTCTTTAAAAGGAGTTTTTTTAGGTTTCTGCTTTTTATTTTTATTTTTTTGATAGTCTACCTCTTTGAGCTTCTTCATGATTCGGCTGAAGTACTCTTGTAGATAGCTTTCTAGGGTTGTGGTTTGTTGCGGATCTAAACCAAACACTGTGTATACTTCATCCATTGAAGCATTTAACTGTTTACCACTAGCCAATACTTCTGTAAACGCTAGCCTGTCTGCAATGTTCCATCCCCACTGAAAGAATCGCATAATACCCCGCACAGCACGCAGTAAGTTTATTGGCATCCGCGTTACTCTGGCATCTTTTCCAGATAAGCGTTCGCACAGGTTGATAATTTCTTCTGCACTCCATGCACGAGTACCGACTACAGGAAAAGCTTGGTTTTCCGTTTCTGGTACACTCAATGCTCGAATTGCAAACTTAGCAATGTCTTGAGTGTCCATATAGGCGATGGGAGAAGAATTACCTGTTACCCAAACTGGCTGTCCTTCCAAAATGGGAATCCCATACTGACCAATTAACCCTTGCATAAACCCAGCTAGCCGCAAGATGGTATAATTCAAGCCTGACTCAGCCAAGAATAGTTCTGTACACCGCTTAATTTCCATTAGCGGCACTTCTGGGTATTTATCAGCATCTAAAATCGAAAAGAAGATAAAACGCTTGACACCCGCTGCAATTGCTGCTTGAATCAATGCTACTTTGCCTTCCCAGTCCACTTGTTTGATACTCAGTGAATCTGTAGGGCGAGATGTTGAGGCATCAATAACTTGGGTTACGCCTTCTAATGCTTCCGCTAGGGTATCGGGGTAACGTAAATTTCCGGGGACGAGTTCTGCACCCCACTCTTTGAGAAAAGCTGCTTTTTTACTGCTGCGGACAAGACAGCGTACTTTATATCCCTCATCGATAGCACGACGAGCCACTTGTCTTCCTAAGGTGCCAGTGGCACCGACGATTAATAATGTCATGAGGGTTGTAATAAATTTTAATGTTTTATGAAAAGAATGTTATCAGAATAACCTATGCAAACAAAA
>CAXUOL010000162.1:0-10834 GCA_964252435.1 uncultured Nostoc sp. | reverse complement strand
TTAACTCCTAACTCCTAACTCCTAACTCCTAACTCCTAACTCCTAACTCAGCACTGTTTTGCCCCATCGCCCAATAGACTCTTCACTCTAGACGCCTAATCCTTTAAGCAGTTCCTTAAAAAGTGTAAGTTTACATTAGCGCTTGCATAACTATCTAATCAATCTCTGATAAGTCATTGGCATTGTTGAAAAATAGTTATTCAGGAGGCGAAAATTATGAAACTTTACTATCGTGGTCTGAGCTACGAATATGACCCAAACAAAGTTGGCAGCAAAAAAACAGAACAGCCGTTTCAACCAGCTCCTCAAGTTGGGCCAGCTTATAATTTGATGTACCGTGGCGTTAACTATCATGTTGATCCAAATTTCAAATCGGCGGAAGCTCCTCTAGCACCAGTAGCCTATAAATTGAGCTTTCGGGGAATCACCTATTTTGTAAATAAAACTCAATTAGGAAAAGTTAGCGTAGTCTCTCAACCAACAACTACTTTAAAAGTTGAGGCACTGCGATTTCTGAGGAATTAAAGCTTCAACAATAATATGGCTGCAAGCCGATCTGGAGTCTAAAGAGTTATGAACTGGTAGTAGAATTCTCAAAAAACCTTAAAATTTCAGCACTACCTACCTACTTTCTGTCTCAACAAACCTTGCCAAAGCTAGTAGTTGTGTCAATATTAATTTCAGGACTTAAGGCAAGTGACACAATGTTAGGACAATTATTAGACGGACGTTACCAAGTCCTTCAGACATTAGGTGGAGGTGGATTTGGTCAAACTTACATAGCCCAAGATACCCATCGGCCAGGTTTCCCAAAATGCGTTGTCAAACACCTTAAGCCCGTCACTCGCAGCCCTGAATTTCTCAAAACTGCCAGACGGTTATTTACCAGTGAGGCAGAAACACTAGAACAACTGGGCTACCATGACCAGATTCCCCGGCTTTTAGCCTATTTTGAAGACAACCAAGAATTCTTCTTAGTACAAGAGTTCATTGAAGGACATACCCTGAAAGCGGAACTCTCCCCCAATCAACGTTGGACAGAAGATCAAGTAATTCAACTGCTCCAACAGGTTCTGAGTATTTTACAATTTATTCACAGCCACAACGTTATCCATCGAGATATCAAACCTGACAATATAATTAGGCGGCAACAAGACGGTAAGTTTGTGCTGATTGACTTTGGCGCTGTTAAACAAGTCCAAACTCAACTGCTTACAATTTCAGGACACACGAGGGCTACTATTATCATTGGTACTCCCGGATATATGTCTACAGAACAGGGGCAAGGTAAGCCCCGCCCCAACAGTGATATTTATTCCTTGGGCATTATTGGTATACAATCGCTGACAGGGTTACATCCGATAAACTTTGAGGAAGACCCAGATACAGGAGAAATTTCTTGGCAGCATCAAGCTAACGTCAGTTCTAAGTTGGCATCTGTGCTATCTAAGATGGTGCTACATCACTTTAAACAGCGCTATCAGTCTGCGGCTGAAGTTTTACATGTGCTTAAGGATTTCGATACTAGAGTAGAACCGCAATCACTTCAACTACCATATTTTACACAACCGCCTCAAGCTTCGCTTTCTCAACAAAACTCAATTGGGTATCCACCTACTTCTATTCTGTCTGGGGAAAATTACAATCGCTTAGAAACAATTCTCTTGGAATTTGTCGGCCCCATCGCCTCAAGATTACTACAACAAGTTGTGGCATCAGCGCCTAACTGCGAAGAATTAATTAATCAATTAGCCCTTCATCTTCGAGGGGATCAACAAATTGATTTTAAGAAGAAAACAATGTTTCTACTAGAGAAACCTACTCTACTACAGAAACTTACTATTAAGTCTGAAATCAAGTCAAATAATTTATCAAGCCAAGAACCTCAAGTAATTAACGATAGCTTTGTGCATCAGTGCGAACGGGAGTTGGCTGATTTAATTGGGCCAATAGCTAAGTTTCTAGTCCAAAAAGCTGTTAAGTCTTCTGGACAAATTTCTCGTGCAGAATTCGTGAAAGTTTTAGCATCACAAATTCCCGAACCTCAAAAAGCTTTGCAATTTCAGCAGCGCCTACTTTCTTGATTTTTTAAAAATTGCCTTTTTGTTCTCGTTAATTACGAATTACGAATTATTAGCCTTGATTATTCAGCATCTCCATAGCTATTTTTAAGCTGGCTTTCATCCGATTAAAGGCTTCTGCTAACCCACCAATTTCATCATTAGAGATTTCTTCAAAATCAGCACTCATATCACCAATACTCACTTTTTGGGCGATTTTCTCTATTCTTCTGATGCGTTGAATTACATATTTTTTGATTAAGAAGTTAATTAAGAAAACTACGATCGCAAAAATAGTAATTAAAAGTCCCATTATTAATGTCCAAGTCCGTTTGGCATTGGCAAAAATCTTTTCAGAAGGAACAGAGATTATTTGGGCAGAAACAATCTGATTGAGTTGCCAACCAAAACCATTTTCTGAACCATAAGTTGCCAACTGAGTCTTAGGAGCCTGATCTGGTGTAGAATGACATCGCAGACATTTCTCTTGTGTAATTCTTAGTGGTCGCGCGATGTAAAATACTTCGCCTTCTGGCAAGTTACGAAAACCTGTAATTTCTAGAGTCTTGGAGTCGTTACGAAAACGCTTTACAAGTTGAGTTTCAAAATTATCAGCTTTATCCGCTAAATTAGTTGGATTAAGTGTTGCATCCTTATGAAAAAAGTTTTTATATTCGGCCTTTTTACGAAAATTCTCAAAAACCTCTTTAGAGGAAAAAGTTGGTACTACTTCAGGCATGAACGTTGGGTTAGTGTCTAGTCTAGGCTCTAATAGGGGATCTATCCGATTTTGTGTATAGTTTCTAACTGCGTTCACCATTCGGATGAGAATCTGTGCTTGAGAAGTCACTTCATTTTGCGCTCTCCCCTGAAGTACACTGGATAAGGCAACGCCACTTCCCAAAATACTGATGATGAAAACTAATATTAAAAGCAAGTTAAATTTAGCACCTATTTTTAAGTTTTTTAACGTAATGTTGTTTAACATAACCTAAGCAACGAAGGTGTCCTGTGAGTTTGTCTAATATTTATTTATACCTGTTAGAAAGCATCTCAACAATATTTAAATAAATATTAATTTTTTACTGCAATATAACCTCTTTAGGCAGCAGTCAAATTTATCTAAATTAGTCCTGAAAACCAAATTATTTCCTTAACCATAATTAGTGATGTTTGTGCGATTTCCCCGTCGTTTATTTCTGTTTCATCTACTAGGTTTTACATTTGCTGCCTGCAAACCACAAGGTGGGGTAGAGGACACGTTAACTATTGGTGTGATCAATTATGGTGGAGGTGAACAGATAATTAATCAATATGCTAAATTTAATAGTTACTTGGGTGAAAAAACAAACTCATATATTCAGCTAGAGCCTGTTTTTAATGAAAATAGAGCGGTTGAGCGCCTTGATGCTCGTGCTTGGTCATTGGTATTTGCTCCACCGGGAATAGCTGCTATTGCGATCGCACGTCACCAATATGTTCCCCTATTTCCTTTAATAGGTATTAGTAATTTACGTTCAATCTTCGTTGTTCGCAAAGATAATCCGATAACCAACTTGAAACAGCTACAAGGCAAAACTGTGGCTTTAGGACTGTTAGGTTCAGCAACAGGATATTATTTTCCTCTTTACAATCTTTATGGTACAACACTAGCTGAGATACTGTTTGCCCCCACACCCAAAGCAGCACTGGAATTAGTCGCTCAAGGAAAAGCGATCGCCTGTGCTGTCTCGGAGGCGGAATTAAGTCTCTACAGTTCACAGTTGGCGCCAAACGAATTCCGCATACTATTTAAAGACCCTCATTATGTACCATTAGGTGTGGTCTTGATTGGGCCGAATGTAGAACGTAACCGTCAAGAGTTTATCCGCAAAGTGATGAGTGATTCGCCTTCAGGTTTAGCTCAAGAAGTGGGGTATGTACCCAATGGACAAGTACCAGATTACAAATACATGATTTCTGTGGTCGATCGGGTAAGCTCAATTAGTTCCAAGTTACAAAATAAACCTGTTCGTTTATTTTAATTAAAGCAATAACAATACTTTCAGTCTTTGCTTTCTCTAAAATGCTCATCTAATGCTCAAATACCCTACTTTCAGCATTTAAGCACAATTAATATGTATTAAACTATACCTATTAATCTATTCACAAAAAAGAATGTGACAGATACAAGCCTAGAAATCTAAATAAAATTTAGCTTTCTAAATTTTTAATGCGGATTGGATCGGCTGGTTCAATAGTGTTAAAGAAAACTGACCACTTTACTCAACTTCCTCACAATGAATTAATAGCTTTTCCATCGCTTCTGCTAGAGAAATCAATTCTGTCCAAGAGGAACCACTAACTAAGTTTTGGGCGTGAGCTAATCGGTTTCGCAACTGTTCAGCAGACTTAAGAAAACGTTCGCCAAACCGTTTTGATTTTAGTCCTAGTTGCTGGAGAAGTTCTGGTTGATTTAAAATCAACTCTCGCTTATCACAGAATTGTAGATAATCTAACAAATCGGTGGCTTCGTTTCTTTCCTGACTTTCTCGCCATAGTCGTTGAGCAACTTCTAAGCGCTCAGGTTTAAGGACTTTTTGCCAAGAATCTTGGGGATAGTAAATCCGCACCAGCCGCAGCAAATTCATTTCTAGCAGCGTTACTAAGCCAAACAGTAGCATTCGCACAGGTGCTTTTTGCAAATCACCACAGGTAACAATACCACTTACCTGATTGCAATCTAAGACAAACAATCGCGGAGTTTGTTGCAAAATGGGTAGCAACTTTATCAGTGGGGTGGAAATAGCAATTAGTTCTTTGGGATGAAACACCCGTTGATAGTCGCTACATTTACCTTTTTTGTCTGGAATCAAACTAGAGCGTTCTACATAACCGCTAATAATATCTCCCGTCTCAACGCCGATAACATCAAAATTTTGTGCTTGCATCCAATACAGCACTTCTTTCGCCTCCGCATCAGCTGGCATAGCTTTTAGGGGTTCTGCCACGTATTCAATGGTGATATTGTTCTCAAATAGACTCCGCAGGTCTTGAGAACGTGATTTTAGGTGTTTCATCCCCCGGCTGTGAACTCACGTTAAATAATCCTACGGCACTCACGCGATCGCCAGTGGAATTTTCTGTTAGATTATCCTTGCATAGGTGTAGCTATCCCAACAAATACCATAGAGCAATGTTATACCATCTTAGTTGGTATTATTTTAGTGATAATTTAGACAATTTCAAGTAACAAAATATTTCGTATCTAGAAAAAAATAAATATATATGTAGTTTACTATATGAGATTAATTGATTAATTTTGCGATTAAAATGCTGAAAACCTGACAAAAAAAATGTTATTACTAAAACGACATAACGAATTGATACTTGGTAGAATTTTACCAAGATAACCAAAATTGATAATAATATTATTATGCCAAGAAAAGAACAAGGATGGGTTACATTTCAAACCTCAGAAGACGAGCGGAAGATTTTAGAGGAGTTTTGCGAACAGTCTCAACGCACTAAAACTGAGATTCTGCGGGAACTTGTGCGTAGTCTCACTCAGCATTCCTCAACATCAATATTACCAGCAACTCAGCAGGAAAAACAGGAAGATATCGACTACACTCAAAAGCCTGATATAGAAAGTAGTATTCAAAAGAAATCACTAAAAGTTAGCTCTCGCAATATTCTTAAAGGTGTAGTTAAACGAGTTGTTTATGGAGCCGTTAATAGTGAGGTTACTTTGGAGATTATTCACAAAGTAGAATTAACTTCGATTATCACTAGAGCTTCCGCAGAAGAGTTGGAATTATCTGAGGGAAAAGAAGCTTATGCAGTTATTAAATCTAACGATATTGTCATTGCTAGAGAATAGAAATACATTGATTTTGGGTGTTAGATATTAATTCTATGCTTGTACCACAAAATCTGATGCACTGAGAGTTGGGGCACCAGTCAGGGTTGCAAATAGACCGCCGTTGCCAAAACCAGCCGCACTACCATTTTGGTTGTAGAACAACTGCCCACTCACAGCGTCGTAGATAATTTTTGCTGTGCTAGTCGTTACTGAAGAAGTAATTGTAAAATTAACTCGATCAATCTCTTTTTTTCCTCTTCCTTCTCTTCTCTACGAGAGGCTGCGCCAACGAGACGCTGCGCGAACGTGTACTTCTCTTCGAGACACTTCGTGAACGCGTACTTCTCTAACGAGACGCTGCGCGTAGCTTGCTTCTCCGTAGGAGTACGCGGTTCGTTTTCTTAACCCATTAAAATTAATGCGATAGACCACTAGTGGTCTGTCCCATTAATTCTGAGAATTAAGAGAACGAACCGCAAAGGACGCAAAGAGCGCAAAGTAAAAGAGGTAAAGAAGAGAAATTTAAAACTGATTCACCTATCAAAACTTTTGGGACAGACTACTAGTTTGAGTGGAATTGGCATTGAAGACATCAAAACTGTCGGTGATACTATAGGACTCCGATTTGATTTTTGAAAACACACTGAGACTCAAAAGCCGTTTTATCACGGTGTTTTACCTGAAATCTTGTTCAGAAATCAGATATGAGTCCTATATGTTTCTCCATCAAACAGGATATTGGCATTGTATCGCCTGACAATGGCATTGTATCGACTGACAGTGTTATTTCTCTCGTTCCCATGCTTTGTATGAGAATGAGGAAAGCCTTATCAAACTAGATTTTTAGAACTTGTGTGTTAACCGTAGCCCTTACCAGGCGGAGGATTGGGGAGGTAGTGGTCTGTCCCATTAGTTACGAGGAGTGAATAAGTTCGTAGTAAGGACTTTAGTCCTAGATTTTTAAGCACTGAAGTGCTTACTACAAACCCATAATATTTAATGGGACAGACTAGTAGGGCAAACGCATATAAATATGTACTCTTAACCTTTTTGAATCGCTGCTTGATAGCGACCTAGCGCAATTAAAGGAAAGCATTGTTGATACAGATGATACTTGAGATAAAAATGGCAAGGGAAACCAGTACCTGTAAAGTCAGCCTCAAACCAAGTACCATCGGGTTGTTGAGTTGCCACTAGGTAGCCAATTCCCCGTTCAATAGCATCAAGAGCTAATTTACCTGTTGATTCACCTGCTGCTATCAACCCAATTAAAGCCCAAGCAGTTTGAGATGCAGTACTATTTCCTTTTCCTTTGAGACTGGGATCGTTGTAGCTGCGGCAAGTCTCGCCCCAACCACCATCTGGATTTTGACATCCAACTAACCAAGCTGCTCCCCGTTCTATATTGAGTTTATGTCTTTGAGGATCGATTAACGCTAAGGCTGACAAAACGCCACTTGTGCCGTAGATATAATTTACACCCCAACGACCAAACCAACAGCCTTCAGGTTCTTGTTCGCGCAAAAGATAAGTAAGCGATCGCTCCAAATTATCACTATCAATTGACAAATCACAAGCACCCAGCATTTCTAGTACCCTAGCGGTAACATCTGCGGTGTTTGGATCGATCATCGCTTTCAAATCGCCATAAGGAATCGAGTTGAGCCAATCTTGATCGTTATCTAAATCAAAAGCAGCCCAACCACCTGGTTTACATTGCATAGATGCAATCCAGTTTAAGGCACGAGCGATCGCAGCCTGCTTAATTTTTTCATTCGGGAGTTTCGCCAAATGTAGAGCCATCACCACTACCGCCGAGTCGTCTACATCGGGATAAAAGCGATTCTCAAACTCAAAAGCCCAAGCGCCTGGTTTTCCCTGACGATTTTTGACAGCCCAATCTCCGTAATCTAAAATTTGTTTTTGCAACAACCATTCTCCAGCTTGCACCACGGCGGGATGATCTGGTGCAAAGTCAGATTCTATTAAAGCACGCATCACCCAAGCTGTATCCCAGACGGGTGAAATACAGGGCTGTACCCGATAACTATTCTCTGTTTCAATGACAAAGTTATCAATTGCTTGCAAACCACGTTCTACAATGGGATCGTTTCGGTCATAATCCAGACACCGCAAAGCCAGCATTGAATTCAACATCGCCGGAATAATGCCGCCCCAGTCACCTGTAGCTTCTTGGCGCTCTAAAATCCATTTTTCGGCGGCTTTGATGCCTTCTTGGCGGAAGGGTACTAAATTAAGGCTTTCTGCCAACTTGAAACCTCGATCAAGGGTGAGAAATAAATCTGTCCAATCGCCACTTTGGGGTAATTCCCACTGGACTCGATCAACACCTTCAGCGTATAGCTCATCTAGGTTGATAGTTGGGTTGGTGATAAAAACAGGTTTGCGATCGCATACAATCAGTAATGGTACGGTGCTGGAACGTGCCCAGCTAGACATCTCGTAGATATTGACAGGGAAAGCATTTGGCAACAGCATTATCCAAGGTGGTAGTGAGGGAATACCGCGCCAGTTGTAGCAGCCAATCAAGGCTAAGTGTAACTTGGTAAAAATCCGAGTTTTGCTGATCCCACCCCGTTGGAGAATAAAAGCTTGTGCCCGAATCATCGCCGGATCGGTTGCTGGTACACCTAGCAATCTTAGCGCCATGTAAGCTTCAACCGAGGTGCTAAGTTCTCCGCCATCACCATAGTAAAGTTCCCAACCGCCATGCTGCCGTTGCTGTTGACGCAAATATGTTTCAATTTTGTATAAAGGTCTGGTTTGGTCTGTTCCCCAAATTTTATGCAGAAGGACAACTTCAGCAGTGATAGTGACATTAGATTCTAACTCTGCCCACCAATAACCTGCCAGATTTTGAATCGAAAGCAGATATTCTTGGCTAGCTGCGATCGCATCTGCAACTTGATTGACTTTTACCCTGTCTTGTGTTTGCATCAAAAACTATTTAACCTCAACACCCAATACTAGTTATGAACACGGCAATCCGATAAAACAGGAGTCAGAATACAGAATTCAGAATTCAGAATGCTCTACCCATAAAGGGATAGAGTTTTAAGGCGAGAATATTTTAATTTTTTTCGCCCACCAGGGGCGAGGTTTTAACCAATATTCGTCACCCACTCGTACAGAATTCATACCTGTTTTCTGACTCCTGAGTTCTGAATTCTTCTGATAAAAAAATTTTCCTATATTTCAGTAGACATAGTATTCTGTCTGAGTCACTGAAAATTTGCAATAGATTTAGCCTGTTTCGGTGGAAATTCCAACACCTCACTAACTTCCCCTCGAACCCGCTTAACTATAACGATACAATACTCACAACCCACGCACCCCAAACGGCAATGGTTCAAACTCCTGCCAAACCCTTGACCCTCGAAGAATTTCTCAAGCTGCCGGAAACCAAACCTGCCACTGAATTCATTGACGGTCAGATTATCCAGAAACCCATGCCCCAAGGAAAACACAGTACAGTTCAGCTTGACCTTGGTACTGACATCAACCAAGCGCTCAAACCTAGACACATCGCCCGCGCTTATTCGGAACTCCGCTGCACTTTTGGCGGTAGGTCAATTGTTCCTGATATTGCAGTCTTCACTTGGGAACGCATTCCCCGCGATCAAAACGGCAAAGTATCCAATAATTTTGCGATTGCACCCGACTGGACGATAGAAATCCTCTCCCCCGACCAAAGCCAAACCAAAGTTATCCGCAACATCCTCCACAGCCTCGCCCACAGCACCCAAATGGGATGGTTGATTGACCCAGAAGAGGAACTTGTGTTTGTTTATTTTGGCGATGCCTACGGCGGGCTTCTCTACGAGACGCTACGCGAACGCCTACGCACCATCGCCGTTTATGAACAAGAGAGCGATCTTTTACCCGTCCCACCCTTTGCCGAATCCTTCAGCCTCACTGTTGGTAAACTCTTCAGTTGGCTAACCGAATAGCCCCCAATACGGTTCGGATAAGAAATTTGTTCGTGAAGGCAGGCAAGGGAGTACGGGTGCTGCAAGAAAGAGCCTGACCGAATACTGATGGCGGGGTTTTTGATTTCAGGCATCAGCGATCGCACATACCAGGGTACAGTAATTTTGGATTCTGCACAGGGAGATAGCGGCGATCATGGATGTAATTGTATTAGGATTGATGCTCTTATCCTTGACAATTTGGTTAGGATTACTGTGTTTTTGGGGACAGTTTTGGCGGACAGACCAGCAATTAGAGGTTACAGAAACTCAGCTAGAATCGTTACCTGCGGTTTGTGCTGTCGTTCCAGCCCGTAACGAAGCCCAATTGCTACCAACTACACTGCGATCGCTCCTACTTCAAGATTACCCTGGTTCTTTCAACGTGTTTTTGGTAGACGATCGCAGCACAGACCAGACAGCAAATTTTGCCGAAGGGGTTGCACACGCTGTAGGTAAACCCCAGCAATTGCATATTATCTCTGGCGTTTCACTACCTCCTGGTTGGTCGGGGAAACTTTGGGCAGTTGAGCAAGGTATAAAGAGCGCAAGTTTATTTGCACCCGATTATTTTTTGCTGACTGACGCAGATATCGAACACGATCCTGGTAATCTCCGCCGACTGGTGAAGAAAGCTGTGCAGGAAGATTTAGACTTGGTTTCGGTAATGGTGCGACTCAGGTGTGAAAGCTTTTGGGAAAAATTTTTGATTCCAGCTTTCGTCTTTTTCTTCCAAAAACTCTATCCTTTTCGCTGGGTGAATAATCCCAACAATCCCACAGCAGGAGCCGCTGGAGGATCTATTCTGATCGCCCGTGAAGCTTTAGAGCGAATCGGGGGTATTCAAGTCATTCGCCAAGCTTTAATTGACGATTGCGCCCTGGCGATGGCTGTTAAGAAGAGCAGGGGAGCAGGGAAGCAGGGGAGCAGGGGAGCAGGGG
>CAXUOL010000161.1:0-10903 GCA_964252435.1 uncultured Nostoc sp. | reverse complement strand
GCTGATGATAGTTATATTCAAGGTGATATTGTTAACCCCACCTGGCAATGGGAAGATGTGCAGTCAAGTGATGGCGTACCAGTCAGCAGCTTTATTCTGAATCAAAATACTTTTAGTTTCAAACTTGTACCACAGGCTGTAGGTAAATCTTTGCAAGTGGTGTGGATTGATTCTGGCGAAGCGAAACAGTGGCGGATAATTAATCAGTCAGTAACCGTTCCCCAAAATCAACCAAGCTATGTCAATGTCACCCGCGAATTATCAGGAACAGTATTACGAATTCAAGGACAACTGACAACGAATTCTGAACCCTCTTTAATAGATTTGCCTGTAGTCGCTCCTAATTATTACTTATTACGACGTTTCCGTACTACCTTAGCAACAGAAAAAATTAGTTTGGGACAAACATTAGTAGTAAATGGTGGTGTGAATCAAGAGGAGATAGCATTTGTAGAGTCGCCACCTTTAGCTGAATTATTAGCAGAAACTCTTCAGAATAGTAATAATCTTTATGCTGAAGCATTGCTGAGAGCATTAGCTGTGAAAAAAATCAGACTGAAAAATCAGACTAGTGCTGATGTCGGTTTAGAAGTTGTCAAAGCAAGTTTAACTAAATTGGGGGTCGATCGAGCTAATTACATTTTGGTCGATGGTTCAGGTTTATCACGTCGTAACTTAGTGACACCAGAAGCTTTTGTCCAAACTCTGCGGGGAATGGCAAAAACCCCAACAGCATATATATATCGCGCATCTTTACCCGTGGCTGGTAAAAGTGGAACTCTGAAAGGCCGCTTTCAAGATACACCTGCTGAGGGCATTGTGCAAGCAAAAACAGGTACGTTAACGGGTATAGTTTCTCTATCTGGATATATGAATGCGCCGAAATATGAGCCGCTAGTTTTTAGTATTATCGTCAATCAGTCGGATCAATCTGCAACAGTTATACGGCAGGCAATTGATGAAGTTGTTGTGTTGTTAACACAGTTGCAGCATTGTTAATATTATACTTTTCACTCATAACTTGTTTCATGCCAGCCAAAATCTTACCACCGCCCCTAAAACCTGGAGACTTACTACGAGTAATTGCCCCTAGTGGTGCTTTGCGAGAATTCGAGGAATTTAAACAGAGTCTAGAAATTTGGCGATCGCGTGGTTATCAATTAAAAGTCAGTCCCCAGATAGATGACAAATGGGGTTATCTAGCTGGAACAGACGAAAATCGCCGTCAACAGCTAGCAGCAGCATGGCAAGATCCTGATTGTCGTGGTATTCTCTGTGCCAGAGGTGGTTTTGGCAGCACCCGCATCTTAGAAGATTGGAATTGGCCAACCTCAGCGCTTCCCAAGTGGCTTATAGGCTTTTCTGATATCACAGCTTTATTATGGAGCCTTTATACAGCAGGGATTTCCGGCGTTCATGGCCCGGTAATGACAACTTTCGCAGATGAGTCAGATTGGTCAATTAAGCGATTATTTGATTGGGTAGAAGGTAGTTCTTTTACCCCTCTCAATGGTTGCGGTTGGGGTGGTGGTGTAGTTAATGGTACTTTATTACCAGGGAATCTCACGGTGGCTACTCACCTTTTGGGTACACCAATCCTGCCACATCTAGATGGTGTAATTCTAGCGTTGGAAGATGTTACCGAAGCACCTTATCGGATTGACAGGATGTTGACACAGTGGCGTTTGAGCGGTGCTTTGTCTCAAGTCTGCGGTATTGCTTTAGGGGGTTTTACTCGTTGTGAAGCGCCACCAACTATATCTAGTTTTAGTGTAGAAGAAGTATTGCGCGATCGCTTAGGTGATTTGGGGATTCCGGTTGTCTCTGATTTGCCTTTTGGTCATGATAATCCCAATGCAGCCTTACCAGTAGGTGTAGAGGTAACTTTAGATGGAGATGCGGGAATATTAGCGATCGCGCATCCACATTAAGTTAAAATCAGATCCGCTTCAGGTTAAACAGTCATAATCCACTCACAGAATAATCTGCTAAATGCTGTGGTAAATGTACTAATACTTAATTTTAGTGTGAATCTATTATGAGTCCAATAAAATTTGATTCAGTTCCAGAAATATCAGTTGTCATCTGTACTTACAATCGCGCCAAATATTTAGATAATGGTATTAATAGTGTTATCAATCAAACATTTAAAGATTGGGAACTGATTGTAGTTGATGATGGTAGCCAAGACAATACCTTTGAAGTTGTCAATTATTATGTCCAGAAATTCCCTAATATCCGATATCTCAAACATCAAAACAAAAAACAAGCCTATGCTAAAAATGCTGGTATTCAGGCATCCTTTGGCAAATATATTACCCTTCTCGATAGTGATGATGCTTACAAACCCAATCATCTAGAATCACGACTTGAATACATGAAAAGTCATCCAGAAATTGATTTAATTGAAGGGGGATTTGCCAGTGATGAAGAGATTTTTGTGGCAGATTATTTTCAGCCAGGTAAAACAATTAATTTGCGAGAATGTGTTTTAGGTCCGACATTTTTCGGCAAGAGAAAAGTATTTTTTGAATTAGGGGGCTTTGAAAATATTCACTATGGAGAGGATACAGACTTTTGGCATCGGGCAGCAAAAATTTTTAAAACGCAAAAAGTCACTGTTCCAGAAACATATCTTTACACAAGAGCGGAAACCAGTGTTACCAAAAGTGTTTTAGAACAGCATTTATAAAACCAGACAATAAGTCAGAAATTGTTGCTTCGCTCCCCTGCTGACTGTATAATTATTGCTGCCATTCTGCATGACTAAATTTGAGTTTTGTTTATTTTGCTAAAGTGAGTAAAATCTAACTACAAGTATGCATATTTGTCATATAGTTTTGAATAACATTGGTGGAGCGCCAAAAGTTGCTGATTCGCTGATTTCTTCCCAGGTAAAAGCTGGCTATAAAGTCTCTACTGTGATTCTGACTGATTTAGATCCACGCTGGATATTATCTTTTAAATCAGCCCATATAATCATTGTGATGAAAATTGCTGGAACTTTATTTTATATTGGCGGAGCAATACACCAAATATGGGTAGCAATACAATTAAATAAGATCGTTGCTGAACAGAAACCAGATATTATTATTTGTCATAGTGCATTTCTCACTAAGCTCTTTTATTTATCTAAATTTATCCCTGGAAGTTTATCTATTCCATATATTAGTTATATTCATAGCGATTATCTTTCGGAATCAAAGATTGAACGCCAAATAAATCCCATAACTGCATTAATCCAAAATTTAAATGTCAATATTGATAATTGGATACATCTGCGTGCTATTAAACAAGCTAGTGGAATAGTTTTTGTTTGCAAGACTCTCCATGAGAAATTTTTAAAACTTGGCTTAAATCATCCTCGAATAGCAATATCCTATAATCCAGTAACACCTGATTTAAAAAATCCACCTCTCAATTCTACAGCCGAGTCTTGGTTAAACGATTCTCAGCTGATTACCTTTGTATCTGCTGCTAGATTCCATTATCCAAAAGACCATAAAACTTTAATTAAAGCATTCGCTAAAGCTAGTGAAACTTACTCAAATATCCGATTAATTTTGCTAGGAGACGGTGATTTAGAAGTAGAGATGCAAGGTTTGGCAAATTCTTTAAGTATTCGTGATATGGTACTTTTCGCAGGATCTGTCCCCAATCCTAAAGCTTACTTTTCATTGTGTCAAGCAGTTATACTTGCTTCCCATTCTGAAGGCTTTGGTATGGTTCTTGTCGAAGCTGTAGCTAATGGGGTAGCTTTTATTGCTAGTGATTGTCCAGTTGGCCCGCGTGAGATTTCTGAAGTACTCAAATGTGGAACTATAGTACCAGAAAGTGATATTGATGCATTAGCAGAAGCTATAATTGATCATGTAAAAATTCCTCAGCAGAGGCTTGATCGCTCTGAGCAAATTGCACAATTATTTAGTGAAACTAGCTGTGCCAACCAGTTAGAAAGTTTAATTGAGCAAGTTGTTTCTTAATCAGTGTAATTAATTAGACAATAATGTGCTAAACAACCTATCTTTATATCTAAAAAGTTTGTATGAATATTAATTTTTTAACTTATAAAATTAGAGATTTTTGGTGTTTATTGAGAAATTCTGCTGGTCAGCTTTCAATTTTAGGAATTATTCTGAGTTTGTCTCTGATATTTTTATCTAGTTGTCAGGGAATTAGACAAAAGGACGACGGGGTAATTCATCTGACACTTTGGCAAGCTATTAACCCACCCTCACATCGAGAGATTTTTGAAAAATTAGTCGATAAATTTAATCAAACTCATCCTGATATTCAGGTTGAGTCTATGTTTGAACCGGAACCTAATTTACCAAAAATATTAACATCAGTTGTTGCCAATGTGCCCCCAGATATCCTGTCATTCCACCCTGAATATACAGGTCAATTTGTGGAATTAGGGGCACTTCGACCTTTAGAAGATTGGTTGGACAAATTGCCTCTCAAATCAGACATTAGACCTAACTTATTGTCAGAAATGCAGCTAGATGGTCACATTTGGTCAGTGCCAATGCACACCAGTAACATTGGAATTTTTTACCGTCCTAAACTTTTTGAAGCTGCGGGAATTACAGAAATACCCAAAACCTGGGAGGAGTTGAGACAAGTTGCCAAAAAATTAACTATAGACCGCAATGGGGATGGTCGCCCCGAACAGTATGGTATGTTACTGCCTTTAGGAAAAGGTGGATGGACTGTGGTTAGTTGGTTGCCGTTTTTATATAGTGCTGATGGCGAGATAGTAACCAATAATCGCCCGAATTTAATGAATGCAGGTGCGATCGCAGCCTTAAAATTTTGGCAAGACTTGATCGAAGATGGTTCAGTAATGCTTTCTGCCCCAGAACGAGGTTATGAAGAGGAAGCTTTTCTGACAGGTCGTGTTGCAATGCAGATTACAGGCCCTTGGACGTTAATCATGAAATCTGAGGTCGATCATCAGGTATTACCCATACCAGCAGGTGTCAAAGCTGCTACAGTCACAGGTACTGGAAATTTTTTTGTGATGAAGACCACACCAGCAAGAGAGCAAGCAACATTCAAATTTTTAGAGTATGTTTTGAGCGAGGAATTCCAAACAGCATGGAGTATGGGGACGGGTTTTTTGCCAGTTACCCTCACATCAGCTCAAAGCAAAGCTTATCAGCAATTCATCAATGAAAAACCAGTGTTAAAAGTGTTTTTTGACCAATTACCAGTGGCACATTCTCAACCAATTATTGCTGGATATAGTCGTCTTTCTGACAGCCTTGGTCGAGCGATAGAAGCGACAGTACTAGGAGAGTCTGCTGAAAAAGCCCTCAAGAAAGCACAAGAGCGTTTAGATTTGATTTGGGATGACAAATAAAAGGGAAAAGGTTAAAGGGGAAGGTGGGGTCCCCTTTCCCCCTTCCCCTTCTTTATAAATTAGAACTAGTAGTTCATGTAAAATAAATTACTGTAATTAACTACTAGCATTGGTAATAATTCCTACAAGCACTCGCACTAATTCTTCCAAACCTTCTGGAACGCGATAAAGTTTGATATCTTGCATGACCCGTTTATCTTGCCGATAAAATATTCCAAATCGCCAATCTTCTCCATTTGTTACAGCACCATACAAAGTTGGTGTTTGCGAATCTGTCCATTGGTCGAGTGCTATCAATTCAATTGCAAGTTGAGTAAACCCCCGGCTTAAATCGGATTGCTTGGCTTCAACTACTAACAGTGAATTAAAAGATGAAATATAGTAATCAAAACTTCCTTTGAGTTGTTCGCTAACATTAATGGGGTACTCAATGTTTAGTTGAGTTTGCGTTTGGTCACAAATTTCTAACAAAATAGGAGCAATTAAAACTTCACGTTTTGCAGCTTCACTGATAGTATTTACGCATATAATATTGCGCCGTAAGTAACGCTGTAAAAATTCTAAATAGTCAATGATACCAGAATATTGTGGTAGTTGTAGCAATGCGCGTTCGTAACTACATCCTAGTTCTGCCAAGATATCTGCTGGGGTATATGGTAATTCAAAATACTTACTAAATGTATAACTTTGACCAGGTTGGAGAATGCGTGGGCGAGTCATAAATATTAAGCTTATGGAATATATCGATAAAATTTAGGAAGAAATTCCAGTTTTGGGATGTAAATTTCTTTTTAATGTACACAAACCAATTGCTGGTATGGCTCCTAAAATCGCTGCTGTAAGTCCTTGTCCACTCCAATATAGTATGGGAGTACGGTAGGTTTCTGGAATCAAATTTTGCATAATAAAAAGCAACCAAACCAAAATAGTGATCCAGAAGAAAGAGATTGAGGGTAAAAAATTCCACCACCAAATGCCTGCTGTATATCGCCTCAATACCAGCCATTGGCAAATCCCTAGCCAAATTCCAGAAATTATATATGCGATCGCAGACAAAAATCCAAAAATCAAAGTATCTTCAGAAGATGATGAGGCAATGGTTGAAATGTAGTTAATCCACGCTGTAGAAACACCATTGGCAATCAGCCAACCTACACTAGTAGCAAATAGCCACTGCCAACCTGGTAAATATCGGTAAAGAACAAGGGCTTGGTCGGCGGCGAAAATCACGGCAAATACAACATTACTGAGACTTCTAACCAAAATGCTCCATGTTTGTAGTTGGATAGCAACGTTAGGTGAGAGACTTTGGAGAACTATTTTCTCTAAAGCGATACTAGCAACGCCACCCACAACCCATCCGATCAGGGTCATTAAGGTAAACTGAATAAAGAACCTCTGTCGCTGCGATCGCGGAATCAAATACTTTCCTGGATTAGGCTCGTTATTAGCAGATGCAAGATGATCGGGACTGTTAGAGTCAGTTTGCATAAGAAGTTAGGGGAGTGAGGGAATGGGAAGTGGGTGGATGAGGGAGATGAGGGGACAAGGAGAATAACCATGCCCAATACCCAATGCCCAATGCCCAATGCCCAATGCCCAATGCCCAATTGAATATTGATTCTTGTTTTACCCTATTTCTCAATCACCAGTCCCTATTTTCCATTCCCCACTCGCCACTCGCCACTTGCCCAAGGCGAGGATATTATGTCAATAATAGCAATCTATTCTCAATAGAGCCGGAATTAATCTTATTAATTTATCTTTATTCCTAAAGATTTAGAGGTAGTCCATCGTAGACATTGCTTTAAGTCTTGGAAATTAAACCAAACCAGAAATGGTGATTTTTTGTTGGTTCTTAACCTTGGTTGCGATCAAGAGTAATTTAGATGCGTTTGTTCTGCCCACTACAATTGCACAAGAACCTTCACTTAATCTTTAAATCAATTTTAGTATATATACCGTATCTTTTGCGAGTTATAAAAACCAAAATAGGATTACAAAGCATCAAGATGAACTTACATCTTCGAGCTTGTTTTAGCCAACAACAGTTATATATAAAGACCTAATAATCTTTGTAGTTTACTTTTAGTTTGTTGGAGTAATTAAACCAGCTTTTCATAGCTAGGTTTAAATGAAATTTCAGTCTTCATTATCTTTGTGTTCTTCAAGCTTTATTACTAGAATGCTGCAAAAACTATCATTGGCTTTAATCGGAACAACTATTGCGATCGCAAGTGCAAATCCAGCTAGTGCTGTGACTATGCAAGTCAACAGTGGTCCGTTTTCTAGCTACGCTGATGCCAAAACTGTCACCTTTGACGACGGCACAGCAAACGATCCTAATGGATTTGTTACTTATTCTAATATTACTTCTAACATTGTTCAAGGTAGCGTATCTAGTCAATACGCCTCACCTTATGGGGATAACACCAAATATCTAACAATTTCTCCATCAGGCAGTAATGTTGCAGGTGACAGTGGTTTTGTCAATATTAACTTCAAAGAAGCTGTTAATTACTTCGGTTTTTATGCAGGTTCATTGGATAGTTACAACTTTGTTGACATTTACAAAGGCAATCAGTTGTTAAAGACTTTTAGTGGTGCAGATGTGCCAACTGCTATAGCTGATGGTAGTTGGACTAGCTCTCAAGCTAATATGTTTGTCAATCTTGTAGCTGATACAGGAGAAACATTTGACCGAGTTGTGATGCGCTCAGATGGTATTGCCTTTGAAACAGATAACCACGCCTATAGACTAGCCGAGAGCGTTCCCGAACCTAGTGCGATGTTAGGTGTGTTAGCAATAGGTGCTTGTGGTATGACTTCACTTTTCAAACGCTCACAACATAAAGCGACAGTGAAAGGATAAATTGATCGCGATACCGATTGAAAACCCTTAAGGATGTGTCTCTACGTCAAGCGTAGAGACACATTTGTTATTTGTCATGCAGTTTTCCTCATGCGTTCCCTTGATGTATAAGCCAGAGGTGCATTTGTACGTGGAACTCAAAGCGATGATTGCATCAGATAAACCAAAAAAAGAATAATTTGTGGCACTTGCTGGCATTAATTACTCTAGTCAAGCCAACCGAGCGCTCATATCCAATAATCAAAATATTATAAAATAATATTACTTTATGCCCTGCTACTCACCTTTTCCTAACAACGTGCTGGAAAAGCGTAATCCCAGAATGATAAGCTAAACAGTGGCATAAATAGGATGAAGTAATAAATGGGTGTTTCTTTAACAACTCCTCATCTCTTACGGGCTGCTCGTGGTGAAGTAGTAGATCGTCCCCCTGTATGGATGATGCGACAAGCGGGACGATATATGAAAGCATATCGAGACTTAAGAGATAAGTATCCTTCGTTTCGCGATCGCTCGGAAATTCCAGAAGTAGCAATTGAAGTTTCCTTGCAACCCTGGAGAGCCTTCCAACCAGACGGAGTAATTTTATTTTCTGATATTGTCACCCCATTACCTGGTTTGGGCATTGACATGGACATCGCCGAAGGTAAAGGGCCAATCATTCATTCACCCCTCCGCACTCAAGAACAAATCGATCGTCTGCATCCTTTAGAACCAGAAGCAGCTCTACCATTTATCAAAACAATTTTGCAAGCGCTACGTTCGGAAGTAGGCGATAAATCAACGGTGTTGGGCTTTGTGGGTGCGCCGTGGACGTTAGCAGCTTATGCAGTCGAAGGAAAAGGTTCAAAAACCTACTCCATTATCAAAAATCTGGCATTTTCAGATCCGACGATATTACATCAACTGTTAGCTAAATTAGCAGATGCGATCGCCATCTATGCCCGCTACCAAATTGACTCTGGCGCTCAAGTTGTGCAAATGTTCGATTCTTGGGCGGGTCAATTGAGTCCTCAAGATTATGATACTTTTGCTCTCCCCTATCAGCAGAGAGTTTTCCAGCAGGTTAAGCAAACCCACCCTGACACACCTTTGATTTTGCTAGTTAGCGGTAGTGCGGGTGTGTTGGAAAGAATGGGACAATCTGGCGCTGATATTGTCAGTGTAGACTGGGCAGTGGATATGGCAGATGCACGAGCTAGATTGGGTAAGCAAATGAAAGTTCAAGGAAATCTTGACCCAGGCGTACTATTCGGCTCTAAACAGTTTATCCGCGATCGCATTCTCGATACCGTTCGCAAAGCTGGTAATTGGGGTCACATTCTCAATCTCGGTCATGGTGTCCTTCCAGAAACTCCCGAAGAAAATGTCGCTTTCTTCTTTGAAACCGCAAAGGAATTGAATCTTGCAGGAGTTAAGGGTTAGGAGTTATGAGTTATGAGTTAGGAGTTAGGAGTTATGAGTTAGGAGTTATAAGCTATTAAGTTATCAGTCGCGAGGTGCAGAGTTATTTTTTATTCTTAACTCCTCACTCCTAACTCCTAACTTGATTCTTAACTCCTAACTTTATTTTTAACTCCTGATTCGGAACTTTTAACTTAATTCTTAACTCTTAACTCCTAACTCCTAACTTATTAAAATCTTAGTATGAGCCAGAAACGGATTTTAGTGACTGGTGCAAGTGGTTGTATAGGTCATTATTTAACAGAAGCCTTAATTAAGGAAACAGATCACGAACTGTATCTACTAGTTAGGAACCCAAGCAAATTGCAAGTTGATACCAAGGCACGTTCAGGCATCAACGTTTTACAAGGTGATATGCAAAATATTCGCCAGTTTGCCGATTTGCTATCTACAATTGATACGGCGGTACTCACAGCCACAGCTTGGGGTGGTGATGAGACATTTGATATTAATGTCATCAAGACTATAGAGTTACTCGAACTGCTAGATCCAGAGCGTTGCCAACAGGTGATTTATTTTTCGACAGCTAGCGTTTTGGATCGCTACAATCAACCATTAAAAGAAGCCGGGGAAATAGGGACAGATTACATCCGTTCTAAATATGAGTGCTTAGAGAAAAAAGAAAAATTAGCGATCGCACCCAAAATTACCACAGTATTTCCGACTTTAGTTTTGGGCGGTGACGCCCATAAACCCTATTCTCCTGTCACATCTGGTATTACAGAAGTGACGAAATATATCAATTTGATTCGCTTTTTAGAAGCAGATGGCAGTTTTCACTTTATCCACGGACGAGATATTGCCACTGTCGTGCGATATTTGATCGATCATCTTGCCAAAAATGATCAACCACGTCGGCTTGTTTTAGGTCAAGCACCATTAACTGCTAATCAAGCAGTGAAAGAAGTTTGTGCTTATCTGGGCCAAAAGATTTACTTTCGCATTCCCATATCTATAGCATTGGCTAATTTGATTATTGTTCTGTTCCGCATTCGGATGGCCGCTTGGGATCGGTTTTGCATGAACTATCGGCATTTTACTTATGAAAAATTCATCAATCCCGATAGTTTCGGCTTGCCAAATTATTGTGCAACCATGAGTGATGTTTTGAAAATTAGCGGCGTTGAACGTTAGCTAGTGTGGGGATTTACAGCACTTCCGGCAGCTATGAGGTACATCCTAAAAGCTGAAAGCAATGATAG
>CAXUOL010000160.1:0-10956 GCA_964252435.1 uncultured Nostoc sp. | reverse complement strand
GCTGAAACCTTTGATAATACTGAGTTTATACTCAGCACGCAGCACTCAATACTCAGTACTTTGCTATACCCAGTTAGTCACGTATTAATACTCAAGGAATTGGAACCACAGGTAAACCTGTGTGATACCAAACCGCAGTTACAAACTTCTACTTTGCGTTCTCCTTCTCCATACCAACGGTTAACCTTGATTGTTTGCCATTGAGTTTGTGGGTTTACAAGCACTTGCTCTAAATTGCGTAATCTTGCGCCCTTCAATCAATAGTATTATATATTACCATGATGATTGCCAATCTTGGTAAAAACACTGTCATCATGAGTATTAATAAAATTCGGCTTGCTTCCAAACTTGACCGTCAAAATTTCCAAGTCCATCAAACAGTTATTTCTTTAATCGATTTTATTTGTCAAAAATATCCTAATGAACTCGCAGTAATTATAGAAGATCAGCAGTTTACTTACGGTGAGTTACAGCAACGGGCAGAACAGTTATTTCAATATTTAACAGCACAGAATAGGCTAAAATCTGACGCTTTAGTTGGACTGTGTATAGAACCTTCTTTTGAAATGGTTATTGCTATCTATGCCATCTTAAAAGCAGGTGCAGCTTTTGTTCCTCTTGATCCAGATTTACCCCGCCAGCGACTCAGTTACATGATTGCTGATGCTAAATTAACCACGATTCTGACACAAGAAAAGTTTGCTTTTGATATCGAGCCAGCGATGCAACAGAGTGGTTTGAATGGGCAAATGTGTTTTTTGGACACTCCTGTTGTCTGGCAATCGTTAACTACATCCTCTGCATTACCTTCAGTAGTGGAGCCTGAGCAACTAGCTTACATTATTTATACCTCTGGCTCTACAGGTGTACCAAAGGGGGTAATGCTTACCCATCGAGGTTTACTAAATCTTGCTCAGGCTAGTTGTGATACTTTTAATATCAAACCAGGCTTGCGTTTACTTCAGTTTGCATCTATCAGTTTTGATGCAGCAATCTGGGAAATATTCACAGCATTATGTGGTGGGGCAACTTTGGTACTGGGTGCAAGAGAGCAAATGCTTCCTGGGCAACTCTTAGCAAATTTCATGGTTAGACAACAAGTGCAATGGGTAACATTACCTCCTTCTGTACTTGCAACGCTGACACCTTTTTGCCACCACTTGCCTGATTTACAAATAGTAGTTGTAGCTGGTGAAGCTTGTCCCATATCGCTTGCCAAAGCATGGGTTTCACCCTGTACCCGCTTTTTCAATGGCTATGGGCCAACAGAAATAACTGTTTGCTGCACAATTTACGAGTTTAAGCAACAGGATGTGAGTTTACCTATTGGTTATGCGTTACCAAATGTGGAACTCTATGTTCTAGATGAAGAACTTAAGCTTTGTAATCGTGGTGAAAAGGGCGAGTTATATGTAGGTGGTATGGGGGTAGGCAAAGGCTATCTAGATAAACCTGAGATTACAAGTACTCGTTTTCTAGATAACCCTTTTGGTGTGGGCAAAATATATAAAACTGGTGATATCGTTTACGAAGATCCGCATCAGCCTGGGCTATTACACTATGCTGGTAGATCAGATCATCAGGTCAAAATTCGCGGCAAGCGTATAGAAATAGAAGCAATTGAAATGATACTTGCCCAGCATCCTGGCGTACAGACGAACGCAGTCAAAGCAATTAGAACTACACGAATAGAAAGTAATAATGGGCCAAAAGATGATGGACTATTGATGCTTGTCGCATATATCGTTCCCAAAGCCGGACAGTTTTTGATAGAAAAGCACCTGCAATACTTTGCCGCCGAACAATTACCAGATTACATGGTGCCTACGCGGTTTATTTTCATGGATGAATTGGCTTTGTTACCTAATCGTAGTAAAGTAGACCGGAATGCTTTACCAGAATTTCTTCAAACACCATCATTCGTGACTGATACGACGGATAACTCTCTCAAAATTGCGGTAATTTTTGATGAAGCTTTAGAGTTATCTACCGGAACTTGCAAGCCTCATACTAATTTCTTTGAGATGGGCGGCAGTTCACTGTGCATAGCTCATGTCTTGTATGCGCTCGAACGTGATTTTGGGGTCACTCTTCCTTCTCGCTTAATTTATGAATATCCTACACCATCTGTTTTAGCAAAATTGTTAGAGCAGTTTAAATTCAAAAGTGAAACCCTAACTAGTGATAAATATATTGACTTACAAGCAGACGCTAGACTTTCTTCAGATTTGAATACATCTATTTGGCAACAACCACCACAAGTTAAATATCACTGTGCATTAATTACAGGTGCAACAGGTTTTTTGGGCGCACACTTGCTTTATGAACTGCTCATAAAAGGCAGCTATGATAAAATTTATTGCTTGGTACGAGCAGAAAGCGATGCAGATGCAATGGCAAGGCTGCGTGCAACTTTTATCCAATATCAGCTACCAACAACAAAATTGGCACAAGTACATGTAATCGCTGGTAATATCCAACAACCACAGTTGCAACTGCCAACACCATTATTTAACAAATTGGCTGAAGAAGTTGACGTAATCTATCATTTAGCTGCTGATACTAATTACATCAAACCTTATTTGGTAATTAAAAAATCTAATTTAGACGGGACTGCAAATATTCTTTCTTTAAGTGCACATTGTCGTCACAAAATACTGCATTACGTATCTACTCCGTCTGTTTATGGAGCAGTAACTTCATTACTTGGTATTAATGAAGTTTCGGAAGATTTTGATATTGATTTAAGCCTACCAATTATGTCTGTAGAGTACGGCTATGCACAGGCAAAATGGGCTGCCGAGCGCATCGTTAGATCGGCAAGAGAAAAAGGATTAGCAGTTTGTATTTACCGTCCTGGTTTTATTTCTGGGCATAGGCAAACAGGAATTGCTAACCTTAACGACACCTTCCACCGCTTTATTGGCGGTTGCATTGAGATGGGTATGTATCCAGATTTTCCTGAAAAATATTGGAATCCTGTTCCTCTGGACTATGTTGTTGCCGTCATCGCCCATATTTCCTCAGACGCAAAATACATAGGTGGCAATTACAACATTGTTGTGCCGAGAGAACAGGAATTAAGTAATGTAGAAATATTTGAGTACTTGAGTGAGTTGGGCTATCACTTACAAAAAATTTCACCTAAAAACTGGTTGAATGCTCTCTCTACTTTGTCAACAACTAATCCCTTGTATCCATTGATTTCTTTCTTCCAAGAGAAAGTATATCAAAACCGTAGCACTATACTTGAAGTACATCATCGTACTCCTATCTGCCAAGTAAATAATACCCTCAATAGTATACAATGTTCTGGTATTTTGTGTCCCAAAATTGACGAAAAACTCATCAGACAATACTTGCCCAACTTTGATAAAAATTTCTCGACCAAGAAACTTTTCTGATTAACTCTGTGCCAAAACGGTAAAATTGTACGCTCAGGAAATTTTAGAGCCTCAACCGAGCAAGAAGGGTACACCGCATTGGCGACCCAAAGCTTTGATATTAGGGACTTCCAAGAAATAAATTATCCAATTTCACTGAGTCAAAATGATTTTCTCTCCCCCTGCTTCCTGCCCCCTTGCCGTCAAAGCGATGGGATATTTTTTTCTTTGGAAGTCCCTTACATTTCAGACGCCGTACTACAGAAACAGTATCAATAAAGATACCAACAGATACGTTGCGATCGCTCGAAAAAGTAGCAGCAAGTCAAGATAAGCTGTTAAACACCTAATTTACACATTTAGACAGCAGGGGAGCAGAGGGGCAGAGGAGCAGGGGAGAAGGATTGACGCTTTTTCTCCAAAATCAACAATATGCAAGTTAAATGCGTATTAGCTTATTATCGCATCAGAATTGGAGACTATAGAGTTGGAATTGCAGTATCAGAGAGTGTAGTGCTTTTTATAAGGGTATTACACAGGAAAGATGTTTACAGGTACTTTCCGTAGTGTAAGCCTCGCCCTTTTCACCCCTACGCTGCCCTTACAAAACCTCAAACTCTTCTACACTTATTCCTGCTTGTCGTAAAATACTGCCCAGCGTACCAATAGTAATTTCTCAATGACGAGGCGCGATCGCAGTACGGGTTCCTTCTTCGGTAAATTTGACAAACTTTACGTGACTACCCTTTTGGCTAACTTCCTCAAAGCCTGCTGCCTCAAATCTACGCTTCACTTCACGATAAGGTAATGGTTTAAGCGGCACCTATTTCTACTTGAAGTGTTTTAATTTGAGGAATAATAGTAGCTACTGGTGGTTCAAAATGCAGTGACAAAGCTTCTTCAAGATTAGCCAATGTCTCAGTTTCAGTCTGACCCTGGCTCGCAATATCAATCTCCAAGCACTGTGCCACAAACCAGTTACCTTCCTGCCATACACTTGCAGTAAAAGTTCGTTTCATAAGTTTTTATTGTTCGGCACTTTCTGTTGATTTGATTATACGCTAGAAAAAAACAGGAGGTGCATTGAAGCCGCAAACGCTTATTTGCTAAGATTTCCAATGCGACAACATTCAAACAGGGCAACTTCTGATCACCATGCCAACATCTACACTTGACGATCAAGACGCAGCAGCTATCCAAGCCGCCAGAGTTGGGGTTGCAATTTGCGATCGCACCGCCTGGGGACGGATCAAAGTAGCTGGCGACGATCGCCTCAATTTCTTACACAACCAAAGTACTAACAATTTCCAAATACTCAAGCCAGGACAAGGTTGTGATACGGTTTTTGTCACTTCCACAGCCAGAACAATTGATTTAGTAACCGCTTACGTTAGAGAAGATGCGGTAATTTTGCTGGTTTCACCTAACCGTCGCCAGTTTTTGATGGAATGGCTGGATAAATATATTTTCTATGCAGATAAGGTGGAATTATCTGATATTACCCAATACACCAACACCTTCAGCCTGATTGGCCCAGGAAGCGACGCTGTTTTAGAAAAGTTGGGTATTGGCGAACTCATTGGGCAACCTTATGGTAGTCACCGAGTATACACGATCGCTCCGGCTGAGGGAGTGCGAATTGCTGTGGGTAGCGGGTTAGCTGCGCCTGGATACACCTTCACTTTCCCCTATACTGACAAAGAAACAGTGTGGAACAAACTGTTAGAAGCTGGCGCGGTAGAGATGAGCGATCGCGCTTGGGATGCCTTGCGAATCTTACAAGGCCGCCCCGCCCCAGATGCAGAACTTACAGATGATTACAATCCTTTGGAAGTTGGCTTGTGGCAAACAATTTCTTTTGATAAAGGTTGCTATATTGGGCAAGAAACCATTGCTCGGTTAAACACATATAAAGGTGTAAAACAACACCTGCTTGGTATTCGCCTCAATGCTCGTGTGGAAGTTGGAAGTGCGATCGCAGTTGGAGATGAAAAGGTTGGCAAACTTACTAGTTATACAGAAACAGCTGATGGTTACTTTGGACTAGGTTACATTCGCACCAAAGCTGGTGGTGTAGGCTTAAAAGTCAAAGTGGGAGAAACTGAAGGTGAAATAGTAGAAATTCCGTTTGTTTCTCACGAGTACCCGTAATTTGTAATTTGTAATTCGTAATACCTCGACTTCGCTCGGCACAAGTTCGTAATTCGTAATTTAAGAAAGAGTAGAGACGCGAAATTGAACTGGACTTCTCTACGAGACGCGATCGCGAACGCCCCGCTACGTTAACGTACTGCAATGCTTTCGCGTTTCTAGTGGCGATTGCTTTTTGGCGCTTCATTTGTTGTTAAGCTAATACGCATTTAACTTGCATATTGTTGATTTTGGAGAAAAAGCGTCAATCCTTCTCCCCTGCTCCTCTGCCCCTCTGCTCCCCTGCTGTCTAAATGTGTAAATTAGGTGTTTAACAGCTTATCATTGTTCAAATAAAAATATCATCTTTCCCGTCCCATTTAGCGCCGTAACAAAATTCATCTACCCAAGAAGCTATACTACGGGCATTTGTAGTTGGTAAATTTACTTTGCTCTTAAGTTTTTGTGGTTGAATATTCGGTTGTTTGTCGTTGCTTTTAACCTTAGTAGTAATTGCTAGCGATCGCACTGGTTTGCCATTACTGTCAATCTCAGTGGTAATTGCCAGGAATGCACCTACAGGGATTCGGTTAGATGGCGGGTTGCTTTTAACCTCAGTAGCTAACGCCGCAGATGGCATAGTTTTGGCTTTGGTGTTAACCTCAGCAGTCATTGTCAGCGAGTTTCCTGAAGAGAGGCGTTCAAGGGGCGATTGTAGTGGTTGATATTCGTTTACAAAACCGGAAGCTGGTGTTTTTGCCGGAGTATCTGGAGCAATTTTAGTAGCAAATGCAACTACCAACTCAGGTTTGCGTGTACGAACTACCTCAGTATTAACTGTAAATGATGGCACAAGTTTTTCAGGGCGTGGCAAGTTGGAGTCTAGAGTTTTGACAAGAGAATTAGACGCAATCTTGTTAAGATGTTTATCCTCAGAATACTTCTCATCTAGCGGCTCGTTTTCAGCTTGGCTGGTAGCTATATAATGGTGGTTTAATTTGATTAAATCTAACTCTTCATCAGGATTGAAGTTAAGACCTAGAGCAGCGACTATTTTATCTGGATCGTTATTCAGATCCAGCATAAAAGAAAGTATTTCATCAAACTGGGGTTCCAAAACAGACAGTGTTGCCAAAATAAAACCGGACAAAGGACGGCGCAGACCATCGTAAGTGGCCCAAATTCGCATTTTGACCAGCCAGGAAATATTTTGCTTGTAGTAAGTAAGCCACTTTTGTTTTAAAGATTGACGCAGCTGTTGGATATTCATTGGATGCCTCACTTCAGTCAAAAAGATTGCAGACCTTAATATTGAAAATTTAGCTTTCTTTCTGGGGATGAAACCGATAATAGAGCATCTGTTTGACTCTTTGACCACCTAGCAAATGATTTTCTATCAGTAGAGATACTTCATCAGGGTGAACGCCGCTATACCAAACCATATCGGGTAATATCAGCACCATTGGGCCATTGCCACATTGTCCTAAACAGCTGCTAGCCGTTACATTTACACCAGGGATTGGCAAAGCTGTAAAAGCTGCTAAAACCTTGACTGCACCTTGCTTTTTACAAGTACGATTTTGACAAACCCGCACACATCTAGGAGAAGAGTCTTGATCTATTGTGGGGAAGTTGGATGGTTTAGTGATGTTTGACATTTTTTAACGAACCACAGAGGCCAAAGGACACAGAGGAGACAGGGAAGCAGGTGAGACGAAAAGACAAGGGGGACAAGGGGGAATTATTGAAAAAGTCTCTCCCTTATCTTCCCCTCTTCCTTGTCTACCTTGTCTCTTATCAATGCCCACTTGCCCTGAGCGTTCGCGTAGCGTCCCGCAGGGAAGGGATGCCCAATGCCCCATAACTAATCTATAGAAAGTCCTTTTGAGGCTAGCCATTCAGGGTTGAATATCCGCGACTGATACCGGGAACCACTATCACACAAGATGGTGACAATAGTATGTCCTGGTCCCAATTGCTTCGCTAAGGCAACAGCTGCCCCAACATTAATACCTGTTGAGCCGCCCATTAACAATCCATCTTTCCTCAGCAGTTGGTAAACTACTCGCAAAGCTTCTTGATCATCGATTTGGATGGCATCATCAGCAGGTGCGCCTTCCATATTGGCTGTGACACGACCGTTACCGATACCTTCAGTGATGGAATTTCCTTCTATCTTGATTTCGCCAGTTTTGACATAGCTATAAAGTCCACTACCCAGCGGATCGGCTACAACACATTTAATTTCTGGATTTTGTTCTTTTAAGTACAATGCTACACCAGCATAAGTACCACCAGTACCAGTTGCCGCTGTCCATCCATCTATTTTACCATCTGTCTGCGTCCAAATTTCCGGCCCTGTGGTTTCGTAGTGGGCGAGGCGGTTGGCTAAATTATCAAACTGATTTGCCCAAATGGCATTTTCCAACTCAGCAGCGACTCTGCCAGATAGCTTGACGTAGTTGTTCGGGTCTTTGTAGGGTACGGCGGGGACGGGGCGAACTTCTGCTCCTAGTGCTGTCAGTGCGTCTATTTTTTCTTGTGACTGGGTATCGGGAATAATAATTAGACATTTGTAGCCTTTGGCGTTGCAAATATGTGCTAGTCCAATGCCAGTATTACCAGCGGTTCCTTCTACAACCGTGCCACCAGGTTTGAGTAGACCTTTCTTTTCTGCATCTTCGATGATGTAAAGTGCGGCGCGGTCTTTGACGGAACCCCCAGGATTGAGAAATTCTGCTTTCGCAAGGATTTCACACCCTGTTTCTTCGCTAAAACTGTTTAAGCGAATTAAAGGGGTATTGCCAACAGCACCAACGAAGCCATTCTTTATATCCATTTTGACTGTACTTGTGTGAGTATCTATAAAAATTTTGGCTTATGTCAGTGGCATGATTTACAACTGATTTGCCTAAAATTCTATGATACTGACATTGGAGCGCTTGCCGTTGGTGTACTTCCTATCTCACTCCTAACTCCCCACTTATTCACTTTCCGTAGTAAACTCTGGCATTACCGTATCCGAGCTTTCGCACATACCTGTTCCATTCCTCAGCTTGGAATCGATTGGCGAAAGGTCCTACTGCTACGTGTGGGCCTCGTGGTTGCGTCCTTTCGAGGACTCCGCCAGATCGTCCTAAATCTTGGGTAAATTGGCCTAAATTCTGCCTAACTTGTGCTGCGATCGCAGATAACTGTTCAGAAGTGGTGGGAATGGCGACATAATATCTAGAGACTCGCCTATTAGGATTTATATTATTGCGATCGTCTATGTAGTTATAGTTGCCATTGCCTGTATTTATTTCCTGTCCGTTACCAAAGCTGATAATTCGGGCGTTATATATGCCACGTGACTGTAGCTCATTCACCCGTTGTTGGGCGTTGGTTACTCTGTTAAAAACTCCTGACTGAATTACATTCCGACCTTGGAACTGGCGAATGTAAGCACTGGGTTCAATCTGACGTATTGCTTGTAGTGTCTGAAAATCACTACCATCAACATAAACTAAATAGCGCTCAAAGTTCTGGTTATATTGACTAAACTGTGAAGGTTGAGAGGGCTGAAAATTTTGCTCAAATTGATTGTTCTGTAATGGTTGAGGGGGCTGAAAGTTAACTTCAGGTTGATTGTTCTGTAATGGTTGGGAGGGCTGAAAGTTAACTTCAGGTTGATTGAAGTCCTCTGCTTGACTTGGTTGTAACTGCGGTGATGGCTGTTGACCAAAAGGAATTGGCGGTGGTGGTAAAATCTCACCAGTTTCTTGAGCCAGTAGCACGTTACTGTTGAAGATTTGTGCTTGTGCTGGGGTAGAGTCGGGAATCAGTACTAAGCATCCTCCCACTAACAAAAAGAGAAGTCTGATAGTGGGCTTCCAACCCTCAAAACCTCGGTACAACATCTGAAATGGGATAAATTGACTTGATATTCCTCTCGACATAATAGTTAGAAAGTAGTCGCAGTATTTTTAGATAATTTCCATCAAAAACTAATTAGTTCACCGTTGTAGCAACTATATACCGTTAACGTAAAATTAGTTCATCTGCGTGGCAAAAAATACATCTGTAATTAATCTTAGATGAAAGAGTGAATAGCGATATCTAGGATGGGCTACGCCGACGCTAATTCAGCAACTCTAAAACTGAAGTGCTTTATTAGCAAGGCTTTCAAGAGTATATGCTACAATTGGACAACCACGCAGCTATCGTGTCGTGCTTTGTATGAAAAAAGTCGTCGTTGGTCTTTCTGGTGGCGTTGACAGTTCCACCGCCGCAGCTATCCTGCACCATCAGGGTTATGAAGTGATTGGTTTGACTCTTTGGCTAATGAAAGGCAAAGGTCAATGTTGCTCTGAAGGTATGATCGACGCGGCTGATATCTGTGAACAATTGGGCGTTCCCCATCAAGTTGTGGATATTCGGGATGTCTTTCAGACGCATATTGTCGATTACCTGGTGACTGGTTACAGTGCTGGAATCACGCCTTTGCCTTGCTCCCAGTGCAATAAAACGGTGAAGTTTAGGCCAATGGTGCAGTATGCTCGTGAAGAATTGGGATGCGATCGCATCGCCACTGGTCATTATGCCCGAATTAGCTATGACGAAGCAACTGGATGTTACCAGTTATTAAGGGCTATTGACCGCAACAAAGACCAGTCATACTTTCTCTATGATTTGTCTCAAGATTTACTTGCAGCAACGATATTTCCTCTAGGCGAACTAGAAAAAACCGACACGCGCCGGATTGCGACTGAATACGGACTGAAAACTGCTGATAAACCAGAAAGTCAAGACTTATGCTTAGTGGAAAGTAACGGTTCCATGCGGGCATTTTTGGATAAATATTTAGCTCCCAAAACCGGCGATATTGTGGATGTTACAGGCAAAGTTTTGGGACAGCATGATGGTGTCCATCACTACACCATTGGCCAGCGCAAAGGCTTGGGAATTGCTGCTGCCGAACCGTTGTATGTGATTGAATTAGATGCGGAAAATAATAAGGTAGTAGTAGGCGATCGCACTAAGGTAACTCAGCCAGAATGCACAGTCGGGCGGGTAAACTGGGTTTCTATTGCCGAACCATCAACTCCAATTTATGCCGAAGTACAAATTCGCTATCGTTCAACGGCTACACCAGCGACGGTGATTCCGTTAGGAAACTCCCGTGTACGTTTGGTATTTGATGAACCCCAAATCAGTATCACTCCCGGACAAGCGGCGGTGTGGTACGACGGCGAGAAAGTGTTAGGTGGCGGAATTATTGAACAGTTTAGTTAGCGAACGACACTGTTAAAGTTGAAAAACTTTCAACCGACCTAGTTTCTCTATGAAACTAGGTTTATGCATTTTTATATGGTGCTAATATTACAGTATATACTGATAATTTTATTCATTAGACCTCTTGCATAAGTCGAATAGACCCCCCTTAATCCCCCCTTATAAAGGG
>CAXUOL010000159.1:9457-11027 GCA_964252435.1 uncultured Nostoc sp. | reverse complement strand
ATTTTAAGGTAAATGCATCTTTATAGTTAACATTAGGTTGAAAGACTCTAGCTTTAACCATCTTTTCAAAAAATGATTGCCAGCGTTCAGCATTCATTGCCCCTATTCCCAATTTTTTTGCATCCCCAGAAGTTATAACGTCATATTCTTTAAGCTTTTGCAAACCATATTTAATTTGTTCGTCAGTCATTTCTGGATTATCGTTTTTAATTAATTGATTCCCAGGTTCGGGATTTTGTAGGTAGCTATACCACCCTTTAATTGAAGCATCCACAAAACGAGCAACTAAATCGGGATTTTTGTCAACAAGTTCTTTCTTCGTTTCAATAGTAGTCGCATATGCAGTGTAATCATAATCTGCTAACAAAAACACTACTGGTTTGAAGCCACCCTGTTTTTCAATTATAAAGGGTTCGGATGTCACGTAACCCTGTTGGGCTGATTTTTGATCCACTAAAAATGGAGCTGGATTGAAGTTATAAGGACGCTTTTGCTCATCAGTAAACCCATACCTAGCTTTGAGGAGGGGCCAGTAAGTGACATTAGCTGCGACACCAACATAGATAGGTCTACCCTTAAGATCAGCTAAAGTCTTAACTCCAGTATTCGGATGGGCAATTATGCATTGAGGGTCTTTTTGGAAAATAGCTGCTACCGTAATTTTAGGTATTCCATGCTCTATGCCATTAATTGCACCAATCCCTGGCCCCATAAAAAACTCGACTGCACCCCCCATTAATAACTGAGTACCGCTAGGAATTTGGGGGCCACCCATTTTTATTGTCACATCTAAGCCATAATCTTTGTAGATGCCTGTTGCAATCGCTTGATAAAATCCTCCGTGTTCAGCTTGTGCTAACCAATTTGTACCAAAGGTTATTTTATCCAGTTTTTTCGACTGTCTTTGATTCTCTGTACCTTTACCGAAACTTGATAATGGTATTTTATTTCCATGCGTGCAAGCAGATACAATACCGCCTCCCAAAAATAATGTTCCATACTGAATAAATTGGCGGCGTTTGAGTTTGTAGTTTTCTGCTACATACCTTTTTATCATATTTTTGTCCTAGTATATTAGGATAAATTTACGCACAAACAAATTTAACTAATTAATAGCTTATTTTACTCAATATTAAATTTTTGTATGTTCATGATATTATCTAATTATAAAACGCAAACTTAAAATAATAATCATTAACAAAAAGCTTAATACCACTGAAAACAATACCATATATACTGTAATTAATGGGTCTTTAAACAACTCCATAATTCCCACTATGAGTGCAATCCCTACTACTCCTAGCTCCAAATATTTACGATTTTTATAAGATAGAAAACTAGTTCCTAAAAATTGAGTAATGATTAAACAGGCTATTACCAATAGCCAGAGAATAAAATACCCAATTGTAAATATATAGTTTACTAGTGGCAATGTCAGCAAACCGTATACACCTCCAGTTACAGCAGCTTTTATCAAGGCTTGCCATATTGGAGAATTTAACTTATTTGAATCTTGAGAATTTAACTTATTTGAATCTTGAGAATTTAACTTATTTGAATCTTGAGAATT
>CAXUOL010000159.1:0-9357 GCA_964252435.1 uncultured Nostoc sp. | reverse complement strand
TAAGTTATTTGAAAGCAAATTCAACCATTCTTCTATAGTTTTAGGGCGATCTTCTGGATATCGTTCCATCCCTTTGAGAATGCTTGTATTGACTTGATCACTGATGGCTTGATTGATATTTTTTGGTGGAATTAAATTATCTTGTTTTGTGCGTGTTCTAATTTCAGCACTCTCAGGTCTTTTTCCTGTCAGCATGAAATACAAAGTGGCTGCTAACGCATGAACATCTGAATGATAACCGCGATTTCCATCTGATTTATACTCCTCAATTGGCGTATAACCTTCAGAATTAAATGAAGTCATAGTTCCTCTTTCATTAGGTTTATACGGACGGGCAATACCAAAATCAATTAATACAGCACTTGTTCTATCATGGCGGATAATAATATTTAATGGCTTGACATCTCTATGTAACACGCCGTTTTGATGAACTTCAATCAGAGCATTACCAATCTGCTGGATGTAACCAATTGCTTCATTTTCTTCCAATGGTTCATGGGAAGATACTAATTCAAATACATTTAAACCCTCGATATATTCCATTACAATACAGGGTATATCTTGTTCTTTGTCTCGAATTATTTGTGTGACACTAATTATTTCGATGACTTTAACAATATGTGGATGGTTATATCGAGCTAGTTCCAGCGCTTCTTGAAGAAAATCACCTTTAAACTTTTTAAAATACAAATCAGCTTTTACTTTTTCATTGAGGGTTTTAATTACAATGGATTTCCCTGATTGGTCTTTAGCTAAATAGGTGATCCCAAAACCACCTTCTCCTAACGTTGTTTCCAGAGTATAGTTGCCATATTTCCCATTCACTTCAATAATAGATTGACTTTCATTGAACTGCTGACCGAGCCGCCATATCGACACTTTGTCTGGTCTTCGTGTGTTATCTGACCCAGCCATTTCAGCCCTTCTCTCTATATATTGATGATTGTGTTGTTTTTGCGTTTACTCGAATTAATCTAAATAATACATGAATTTGCTAATCTTCAGATATTAGTTTAACCTTTAGGCTATAGCTTCTTCTCCCTTCAGTTTTAAGAAATTCTGGTTCCCCAGGGTCTGACTCAATTTTTTTCCGAACTTCCCATACCAGGCGTGTCAGATCATTAGCACGGTCAAGATTATCACCATAAATCGCCTGAATTAGTTCATCATAACTACAGACTACCGACTCATTAGTACCATCCCTTTTTTTTTCAGCCATGTAATGAATTAGACTGAGGGCTTGCGGACGTAGATTAACTTTTTCTGCTCTACTATTTACCAGCCAAAGTTTTTTTTCACTGAGGCTGTATTCCAGATATGGACGCTGAAACTGTTGAATTTGGTTCGTTTTTTCAGAATCTCGTTCTCGGAATATTAGCCTCCAATAGACAGGCGAGGCTGATTCAATAAACTTGGCAGGAATGAGAATTACATCCTTATCTTCCAAGCGGAATTTACCCTCCTTACGTACATCTTCTACTGTTTGACTTTTCCCTCTTTCTAAGAATGTTCCATTTGCACTTGGCTTTTTATCTATTACCCACCAACAATTATTTTGGTATTCTAAGATACAATGATATCGAGAGATATTTTTTTCCGCGTCTGGAAGTACTAGCCCATTTTCATCACTCCGCCCAATAGTAAGACACTCTCCTTCTATCTGTTTAGTGAAAAAGTTACCATCTGGTGAATGGATTTCCAGAGACGTACATCCTGAATACATTGATACCTCCTAGTTTGCAGCTATAGCGGTTCTCACTTGAGTGAGTTACAAGAAGAAATAAATAATTAACCGCAGATGTAGACATCCCGAAGGGTACGCAGATGAATCTGTATTTCATCCAAATGAGAAGCGCTATATCTCATCTCGCAATATCGATGAGGTCACATTTCTAGGCTTTTTTGGTCATTAATAGTGTTTTAAGCCACTTACTACTTACTTTTTAACACACTCCTTAAAACAAGCTATTTAACAGGAAAAGCGGTCAATACATCTCAATTTAGCAGCAAATCCTGTAAGTTTACAGGATACGGTAGAGATGTCGTTTGGAGTTTGAATAGTAACAAAATGTAAAGAAACCTCTTCCGCACAACTGTGGTTAACAGCTATAGCTGGGGTCATTGCAACACGGTTCGGATAAGACCTCCCGCCTGCGGCAACCCCCTTGTAAAGGGGAGCCAGCGCGATCTAGGGGGATTTTCGAGAGACAACATGTTAATCGAACCGTATTGGGGGTTATTGTGTCAAAACGGGGTTTTTTGTATGTTAAGAGGTGAAATGAGCAGTGATCCCGAAAGTTACGCTAAGGGCTTGATGAGACGCTTTCAATACTGCGATCGCCAGCGATAAAACTGTATCAATTGAAGTCTCTGAAATTTAAGGGCTTCAAACCCTTGTTGTACTGTATTAAATTGCTGTACCAAATAGACTATGCCCTAATTAGTACGTTTTAATTACGACTCTTCAAGTTTTTGAGGGGCAAAGATAGCGATTTTCATAATGCTTGCCCAGTAAAACTTTCAGCCTTAGCGTAAGTTTCTGTTCGATTGCTCATTTTCCCCCTATAGATAGTATTAAGCTTGACGCACACTTCGTCATGACTGTGCTGTCTAATTGATGAAAGCTGAATTTAAACATACTTTATAAATCAGTTAACAGCTTTTTCAAGATTTTAAAATTAGATTTAAATTTAATTTCAATTGGATTTAAATTGCTTTTTTTTTTAATCTGAATAAATATATTAACAAGCCAGAAACATCACACAAAAAATTATGACATCTGCAAAAAACCGAGGTGTTGTTTTTCTATCAAGAATCGTTTAAGACTCAGAAAATGGGCTTATTTTTTGACTAACTTAGACTTTGAAAACATCTTTTAAAAGTATCAAACTTTGGAGTTTAAACATTATGGATCGTTTGAACAACGAAATCTACAACACTTACACCGAGCAGCCTGTAGACCTTTCGTATCCCGTTTTGACAACTGATGTACAGCAACAGATGACAATGGGTAGCATTGCGCTCGGAACAATGGTTTGTTTGACTGTGCTTATTCGTGAAATTCGGCTTTTGGTTGAGGCTTGTAAGTCTTAACGTGAATTGTTGAAGTAACTCTTACAACTGCCGGAGTTTTCCCGGCAGTTTCTATACTTGGTAGCGTTTTAGAAATACGCCTTAAACTCTGATTCTTTCGTTTAGCAATGACTATGACCAAACTTTGCCTAAAAGGCCTAAAGCTAGAGAAGGTGTCACCTTATGCCAAGTAGCTGAAACTCTTGCTATGAAGGCTCTTAGCTTTTTAATGTCGTATTACCCTTGCAGCTAAATTATACCTAAAGATAGCGAAGCAAGGATAACTGTATAAACCTACATTGTTCAAAAGTCCAAAGCAGAGATCGCGTTCTGCTTCTGCTTTTCGGTTACGCCCAGATAACGCTCCAAAGCAGCCAAAGTCCGATGTCCCGATATCTCCTGAATGTGGCGCAACGGTATCCCGGCATCGCTCATCCTGGTTAACGCAGTTCTCCGAAAGCTGTGGGTACTAACGCCCTCAATGCCCAGCCGCAAACAGGTATCTCTGAGAATTTTATCGGCGCTGACCTTGTGAATATGTAAGAGTCCATGCCTGCCGGGGAACAAGAATTCTTTGCGGCGGTTGGGGTTGTACTCTTCTAAATACTGCTTCAGCTTCGGATGCACTTGAATTTCCCTAGTGTCCCGCTTGCCTTTGGTGTTGACGCTACGCAGCACTAACACCCCCCTGACACCATTGCTGCCAAACACGTCTTTCACTGCTAAAGTGCAAGCTTCGTTGATTCGGCAGGCAGCATAAAGGCACACGCCGAATAGAGCGCGATCGCGCGGGTTGACAAAGCCCTCGTTAAATAGGAGATTGATTTGGTCGGGTGTGAGAATTTCTGCCCTGCCGAATCGGTTTATTTTCATAGGGTCTAGCCTACATGATCTAACCGCGTTTAGACAATGTAAGTCACCAAAAAGCCTATTGTTTCGTGGGCGATGACACCCGATTAAACCTGACTTATCAATCAGCCCTACAGTCCGACCGCTACAACCCTGATTATTCCGTTGGCTGATAAAACTTGCTTATGCTTGCAGCGCGATGACCACTTACAGGTATAATAGGCTCCAATTAATGCGGTTATCAAGCGCTCATTCCAGTCCACAATAAAAGCCCCGGATTCATAGATATCTTTAGGGGGCATTGATATCAATACTGATATCATCAGTTCTGATCCGAGTATAGCGATCGCTTGCCAGCGAACCCCTCAAATTAGTAATTACTCAAATACTCATTTGAGGGGTTCGCTGGGGCAACTCAAGTATTCGCGCAAATCCATGCTTGAGGTTGTATTAAACTAGATCAGATTATACGTAATATACTAAGTAATTTAATAAAATTTATGTGTCTACAATCATCATCCTTCCTAAATCATCTACTTAGGAGAAGATTAGACCGAGTGCCTCCTGAGTACATAAGAAGTTTTTTAGAGAAGCTATCAATAGATGTGAGTAAACTTAAAACAAAAAAAAGTTTATTAGATATGTTAATTACTTACAAATCAACTATGGAGAATAATGCTAAGTTTACAGAAGCATTCAATGATTTTATTAGAGATTTTGTTCTGAGTGCTGGAGTATCTGAATATCTACTTCAAGTAAGTAATCCAAATGATGTTATCAAATGGATTTCAACTTGGCAAGATAATCAATTTCAAGGGCAAAAACACAAATTTCAAATCCATGCGATGAGAGATTTAAGACAACAATTTATAAAATTTGAAAAAGATAATATAGGAAATATATCTACTACCATAGTTGAGACAAAAGATAGAGATAAAAATAAGGTAAACCATGAGACACATAATAAAAGCCAATCAAATAGTATTCCTCTCTTAGTGACAAGAAATCTAGAGTCATCAGAAAAAGATGATGAGCAAGGAAATATAAATTTAATAACTGAAATTGTCAAAGACGAAAAAAACTATGAAGATGAATCCACCGTAATTTCTCTTCCAAGTTATACAATATTTCTTGTAGCATCTTGTTTAGATGTGGTACATCAATTAAGCGGACTAGAGCAAGTTGAATACCATCGTACAACTGAGTTTGAAATTATTTTTCGGCAAGATTTAAAATTAATAGAAATTCGGGGAGAATTTAGAGCAATTCAAGACTTTGTTACAACTGCTATTCTTTATAGAGAGAATCCGCTCTCTATGGCAGCAAGTCTATTTGTTGGTGAGGAAGAAGATGTACGTTACGGCTTAATTCGTACTTCTAGACATAGAATTGGAATTGAAGCTTTGAGAGGTGCAATTGATGGTTCTTTCTTAAGTATGGCTAGTCTTGTAAATGGTAGCAAAGCTAATAGAGTAAAAATATATACTGAGGGAATTAAAAACTGGGATGAAGAAACAGAACCACTATTAAAAGAATTGTTAAAGACAGTGCAAGCTAATGTTGACAAAGGTACAATATTATTCAAATACAAAAACAAGAATTACTCTTTTATGATTACTAAAACAGGAGGTTTTAGATTCTTTGAGTATATGCCTGAAGAAGTCGTTACATATTTACTTTACATAATCAATACAATAGCTTAGGAGTCTTAAGCTATGTTTACACAGACAAAAGATTGTATTAATCAATATATCAACAATGAATATAAAGGCGGATTAATAGGCATATCTAATTTGTCTGAGTTTTGTCATCAGCCAATATGGATGATTTATTTAGCTCTTAAAGAGTTAGAGTCTCAAGGAAAAATTAAAATAGAGACACGATACTTTTGTGCTGAATCTCATCGTATACCAAATGATGTTATTCCTTTCTGCCCTACTTGTGAGTTGAGATATTCTAATGCAGATATTGTTACAGTAGTATATGTTAAGCCCCTCTAGCCTGAAATCAAAAATAAAATCATTCAATCAACTAGTCCACTACTCTGATGAATGAAAATAAAAAGATAATATTTTTAGAAGAATTACAACAGTTTATAAGCAAAAGAGAAGGAATAGAAGCACATTTTAAAGATTCTCTTAATTGCTGCAATATGTTTGACAATGAAAATATCTATGAGGAAGAAAAACAACTTATATCGTTAGTTATGTCTACTCGCAAGGGGAGGACTACTGAACAAGGTGATTCACTAGAGAATTTGATGAAATCTTTATTTGGTAGAGTCAAATTTATTGACAGTGTTAAGGTGACTAACACAAATATTGCTATTGGTCAGATAGACTTACAATTAAATCCCATTGATGAGCAAGCATATAATATCTGGGGTTTAATACCCGATAGACCCGGTTTAATTGGGGAATGTAAGAATTATAGTAATAGTAAGGTTGAAAGAGAAGAGATAGAGAAAAGTTGTTGGAGATCATGTAAGTCCGGCTCTCTGAGCTTTTTTATTGGCCCCCAATTCACTTCAGGCGCATTGGATGAAGTTGATGAATTTAATTTATATAAAGATAATATTTGCAAAAAGCATTGTGGAGTTTTTATAGTTCCTTTAAATCTAGACATGATCGAAATCGTTATTGAGAATAAAATAAATTTTTGCTATTTTATACAGTGGGCTATTCATTGTTCAAAAAACCATCGTATTACCTCTATTCTTAGAGGTTAATAGCTAAGGCTGTAGTAAGACAGTAAGACGACGTTCAGGCGATCTTCCACTACGTAACCTCGTGATGCCCACTTTTGAGAAATCAAAAAATACATTGGAGGTTTTGGAGCTATGCCGGAACAAAGCCACTCATAAAAAGACAGGATCATCGCCCGGCATACACTCCAAAACCCCCTCTTTCATTAGGACTAGCCCCGGACGAGCAGTATTAAGTGTGCAACATCAGCGCCTAAAACGCTTGTAAACAAGCACTCTTAACTAGAAAGCGTCTACATCTGTAGACATGAGAGATTCGAGTGCGAGTCAAAGATAAGAATCCACAAGTTTCCCCTGAGTTGACCACTTCTCATCTAGAAGGCGACAAGCGACATAAACAACATTTTGAGGATTGCGCTTGTGTCTTCCATTTGTACCCCAGGAACGAACAGTATAATCACCTTGATAACCTAAAACAAGTGCAAGCTCGTCGTAAGTTAACTGCCATTTTTTCTTAAATTCTATTGGGTGCATAGTATTCACCTATTTCAAGTAATTAATTAGGAGTGTCTAGCGGACATTTGACTTATAACGGGGTATCAGAAAAAATAGACAACTTGTGCATAACCATCAATAAATCTTTGACTTACCCCGCACTCTAGCTTTGGTCAAATTATTTATTTATGTGTCTAATAGGTATCTAGCAGACACACGGATATAAATTATCAAAGGTAAGAATCTATAACTTTCCCCTCAACTGACCATTTTTCATCTAGAAGGCGACAAGCGACATAAACAACTTTTTGAGGGTTGCGCCTGTGTCCTCCATTTATCCCCCAGCAACGGACAGTGAAATCATTTTCGTAACCTAAGACGAGTGCTAGCTCGTTATAAGTTAATTGCCACTTTTTCTTAAATTCTATTGGGTGCATAAATGTAAATCCCTCACTATTTTTAATCGACTAATCGACAAAGTTTTCAGGTTTGGTGACTCACGAGAAATATTTATCTAACGAGCGCTAATAAATCTGAGCAAGCTATCAGGATAAAACCAGTCTGGGACTGTAACGCGCTCCGATTCAATCAGATTTCCGTCGTCATCATAAAGACCACTAATTTCAGCATGGTTTAGAGGTGCGCGACCATTCTTTGACTTGCGCTTGATTTGGATAGTTTCGGTTTGCCTTAAGTCATTAAAACCCTCAGCGTTACCACTTGCTGCATTAGTAAAAGCATGAGCAATACAAACTAGATATTCGGCTGCTTTGCGAACATCAGTAAGTGAATGTCTCACAAATCTTTTGACTGATTCTTTACAATTATCTTGCATAGAAAGCTGTGTCAATTCATCCCAAAGTGTTTGAATAGGGGTATCGTTTTCTGTGCGGTCGCTCCAACGTTGAACAGCTTCATTCATTGCCTCACCAATAGCTAAATAATCGTTACGTTCGCCGATTAATTCTGGCTCTAAAGGAATCAACAACTTCCAAGCTTTAGCTCTGTTCTTATGTCCATGAGCGTCAACGATTGATGTAATATTCCAATCAAAAATCGCCTTCCTACACATAACAATTGATGCAGCAAAACTACTTTTACCACTACCTTGACCTCCCAGCACCCAAACTGGTTTTGTGGACTCAATGACATCCCATAGCCAGCCACCCTCATGATTTTTCAATAGTTGAACTAATTCTTGGGCGGTCGTGCCTTGTGGAGCCTTAACTTTTTCACTACTGGAATTGATGTTTTCTGCGTCCGCTTTGCGCTTATCTCTTCTATTTTCAGCAATAGATTTGTCAGCTACAGAATCAGCGACCGCGAACTGTTTTTTAGTGTTATCAAACTGTAAATCTTCAAGCTCTGATTGACGCTGATACTGTTGTTGCAATTCCTCAAGAGAGATATAGCGTTCTTTGACTAACAAATTATCAGCGCGTCTGTCGATGTCCTTCTTATGCTTGTCTGATATCCGTCCTGATTCATGTGATTGTAAATCGCGCTCAGTCCTTGTAACTAAGCCTTGACGCTTAATGGATGTCTTAAAATCTTCCAGACGTTGAAAACTTGATTCGTTGTCAATCTCATCTTTAGCAGCCCAGCAGTAATAACCCATCCAGACGAAAGCAGGCGCGACTAATAACCACAGACTAGGATTAGCTGATGGAGCCAAATCTGACGTAATGAAAGCACCGTCAGGGAGAGATACAACATCATTAAATTGTCGTGACTTCCATACTTCTGTGAGCAATCTGTACTTGAAACGGCAGTATTTATTATCAAGTGCTGATTGTGATTTTGCAGGTAATTCATAATGCTTAATTGTGCGTTTATTCGCGGTATTAGGACAAAATCGCACTTCAGTAAACTGATAAGGGTGCGGTGTCTGCCCGTAATAATAAGCACTCGCCAGCCCTAAAAGTAAAGCTGTGATAGCACCAACTTTTAGTAGGGATTGAGCTTTCATGACTTGGATTTGTGGATGCCGTAAACAACACCGCCTGCCACCAATGCACCCACCACAAATACAATAGTTTTGTCTGATTCTGGCAGACGGTTAAAGTCTTCTACAGTCGCTTTGATGTTGTCGTAAGTCTTGTGTGAGTTCTGCAAAGTCGTGTAAAAATCGCCGATGGCAGTCCACAAAATGAAGCATCCAAATATTGTTTGAAAAAGAAACTTTATCGCCTTGTCCATGTCCGTAAAAACCCATCCTTCAGGAGACTTATTTACGG
>CAXUOL010000158.1:0-11063 GCA_964252435.1 uncultured Nostoc sp. | reverse complement strand
TACGCTGATCTCGGTGCTGAACGCCCCATTGCGGCTGAACGAGATGGGCAAAAACTTGTTGTTGAAGTGAAAAGCTTTGTTGGCGCATCAAAGATACAAGATTTGAAAGAAGCTCTCGGTCAGTATGACATCTACCGTTATCTTTTAGAGGAAACAGTACCAGACCGTAAACTTTACCTTGCTGTCGGTGCGATCGCTTAATAATTGCTTTTTCAACCAGGATGTGATTCAACTCATCCTCCATAAACATCAACTTCCACTCATTGTTGTCGATACAGAAACAGAGGAAATCACACAATGGATAAATTAACTGAGTATCCCAAGATAATTAAGCGTATCCTGACAGAGTATGTAGAACTATGTAACCGTCGTCCTAATCGAGACATTGAAACATTCTTGATTATGGATGAGCCAAAGGGTCACTATATTTGGATGAACCTTGGTTGGCAAAATGGCGAACGCATTACTGGTATGACTGTCTACATTCGGATTCGAGATCGCAAATTCTGGATTGAGGAAGATTGGACTGAAGATGGAATCGCAACTGACCTAGTTCGTGCAGGTGTTGCCAAGGAAGATATAGTTTTGGCATTCCATGAGCCTAAGATGCGTCAGTACACAGATTTTGCAGTAGCATCGTAGCAGTGGCGCGTCGATTTGAATATCTTGGTGCTGAGTTCAAGTTTACTAGCCGCAGCTAACCTGAGCCAGACAACTAGCTCAAAATTTCTACAGATTGGATTTTTGTTAAGCTGCTACGCATCTATGGGGAACTACTAGTCGAAAAAATGGGGTTTAACGCATTAATCCTCAACTGGATATTAACTGTTATGGCTGAAATGAGGTAAATTCGTTAAGACTACCTTAATCGGGATACCTCCTAAACTGCCCCATTCCCTCTTTCCCTAACATATTTGTCAAATTAACTGTTAATTTTTAAGTTGTTGGGCTTTATAACAAAGACTACTAACAACTTTATTTAAGATGCTAACTCTGTTAAAAACAATTCGAGATGCGATCGCAAGTTGGTGGTCGGAGTTCACCCTCCAGACTAAACTACTGGCTGTGGCCACAATGGTAGTTTCGTTGGTGATGAGTGGTTTGACCTTCTGGGCTGTAAATACAATTCAGCAGGATGCGCGGATGAATGACACCCGCTTTGGTCGTGATTTAGGGCTGCTGCTTGCTGCCAACGTTGCCCCCTTGATCGCTGACAATAATCTCACAGAGGTTGCCCAATTTTCCCAACGCTTCTATAGCAGCACCTCTAGCGTACGTTATATGCTCTACGCCGATGAAAACGGGGAAATCTTTTTTGGCATTCCCTTTTGGGAAGCTGAGGTAGAAAACTCCCTTACCATTAAACGGCGGATACAACTGCCAGAAGATTACCCAGGTGATGGGGAAAAGCCGATGGTGCGGCAACACACAACCCCAGATGGGATAGTCACCGATGTATTTATTCCCCTGATTGTCAATAAAAAATACTTAGGTGTATTAGCGATCGGGATCAACCCCAATCAGACCGCTGTCATCTCCACCAATTTTACCCGCGATGTCACCATTGCCGTTTTTATCACAATTTGGGTAATGGTGATTTTGGCCGGAGTGATTAATGCCTTGACCATCACCAAGCCGATTAAAGAACTACTCGTGGGGGTAAAGCAAATTGCTACCGGGAATTTTAAGCAGCGGATTAATTTACCTTTAGGGGGCGAACTAGGGGAATTAATTTTAAGCTTTAATGAGATGGCAGAGCGATTAGAGCGCTATGAAGAACAGAACATTGAAGAACTGACCGCAGAAAAAGCCAAACTAGAAACCCTAGTTTCCACGATCGCAGATGGAGCCGTGTTGATTGATAACAACATGCAGGTCATTTTAGTCAATCCCACAGCAGAGCGAATTTTTGGTTGGGAAGCCGCTAATGTAGTAGGTTGCAATGTCTTACATCATTTGCCAGCAACAGTACAGATCGAAATCACCCGTCCCTTGTACGAAATGGCAGCAGGCGAATGCGAAAGCGCCGAATTCCGAATTTTTATTAACCAACCCATCCCACGAACGATCCGCATTCTCTTGACTACAGTACTCAACCTGCAAAGGGAAAGTATTAAAGGTATTGCGATTACTATTCAAGATATAACCCGTGAAGTTGAACTAAACGATGCAAAAAGTCAATTTATCAGCAACGTTTCTCACGAACTGCGAACGCCTCTATTTAACATTAAAACTTATATTGAAACCCTGCATGACTACGGCGAAGACTTAGCTTTACAAGAACGCCAAGAGTTTCTGCAAACAGTCAACCATGAAACCGATCGCCTAACCCGCCTAGTTAACGATGTTTTGGATTTGTCAAAACTCGAATCTGGTCGCAGCTACAGCTTCGATGGCGTAGATTTAGCCCAAGCGATCGAGCAAACCCTGCGTACTTATCAACTCAATGCCAAAGATAAAGGTGTTGAACTTGTTCAGGAAGTTGCTCCTAATTTGCCGCTAGTATTAGGTAATTACGATCTGTTAGTACAAGTGTTTGGCAACCTGATTGGTAATGCCCTTAAATTCACCAAAGCCGGTGGTCAAGTAGCAATCCGCGCCTACCAACTAGATTTCAAACCCAGTCACACCGAATCTGCACCAGTGCGGATTGAAATTTCCGATACTGGAATTGGCATCGCCACAGAAGATCAACACTCAATTTTTGAACGCTTCTTTCGCGTAGAAAACCGAGTTCACACCCTAGAAGGCACAGGTTTAGGTTTATCGATTGTCAGAAATATCATCGACAGACATCGTAGTAAAGTCCATCTAGTGAGTGAAGTCGGCATTGGCACAACTTTTTGGTTCGACTTAGCTACCTTTGAAGAAAAAGCGCCACTGATACAAGTTGAACCTATTGCAGAAGCATCCAAAATTACCACAGTTTGAAAATTGCGGAAGCATCCAAAATCATCACAGCCTGAAGATTAGGGATTGGGCATGGTTTGTTATTTTTGACCATTCCTTAATAGTGGCGATTTTGGATGAAGCGTTTGAGGGAATTGCCGCACTAGACTATAAGTAGGTTGAATTGACTCAATATTAAACAACACTATCATTATCTATGAAAGCAATTGAAACCACAGCGACAATTAATCAGAGTGGACAACTTACGCAGGGTAAATCACTGGGATTCATCAAACCACAGCGTGTTCGTGTTATTGTCTTACTTTCTGAAGATGACGAAACCGATCCTGATGAAACACCTACAGCAGTAGTTATAGAAGGTATTCGCCAAGGTTTACACGAAGCTTTAACTGGACAAACTCTTCCCCTCTCAGAAATGTGGTCAGGGATCGATACAGAGTGAACCATCGCCAATCCAGATCGCTCTTACACCTTGTTTCAAAAGGGATCTTCGAGAACTTGCCAAACGCTATCGTTCAATTCGTACTGATCTCCAACCCTTAGTTGACCAACTTCAAGCAGGTGAAATCCTCGGTGATAGAATTGCTGAAGTTAAATATCAGGTTTTCAAGGTTCATCTCAAAAATAGCAACATTCAAAAAGGAAAAAGTAGAGGCTATCGAGTCATTTATTATCTGAAAACTGATCGAGGAATTATACTCATACCATTTCTTTGTGAGGCTGCGCCAAATTTTCTTTCTTCCTTTGTGTCCTTTGCGCCTTTGTGTCCTTTGCGCCTTTGCGGTTCGTTCCTTGTATAATTTGGCGCATCATTATACAGAATTGGTATCACTACAATTTATTCCAAATCTGATGTTTCAGATGTTAATAATGAAACAATTGAAAAAGCGATGCCTACGGCGGTAAACTACGCACAATACGAGCAAGAAATTCAAATAGCCGATAATTCAGATGCATAAACTCGGATTTTTTTGATACATCATCAATTCCAATTTAGCTGGGGAGACAATTTAAATATAAAATCGTAACTATTTAGGTCTGTATTAGACTCAACCCAGAAGCGTTATATTCACCCACTCCCCAGAAAACCCAAATCAAGACCTTAATATCACGAACAACAAACAGACCAATAATAAACCCAAAAGTAACAGCAAAGCCTGATTGCGTTTTACCCAACTTTTCACAGTTACTGCAAAACTGTTAGTGTAACGCTGCTGTTCCAACTCTAATTTTGTCTCTTCAATATTTTGGTAGAGGGTACAGTCTTTGGCATAGGGACGTTTAGGAAAATTGCAAGTATCATCAGCGTGATAGGTGCAAGTGTCGCACAGATACCCATCCCCAGCAGCGCGGTGCAATGGAATACCGGGATGACCGTAAGCTTTAAGTGTCGTCCGGCAATAGGGACAACTAATAGCTTGACTATCAACAAGTTGATGGCAGTGGGGACAAGATACAGTAGCCAAAACCTTTAGCGCAAATAGGTAAACACTTTGATTCTAGCCATTTACAGGGATAATGGGGAAATACATATTTAGCCTGTTAATTTTGAATATGGCTAGCTCTCAAAATTGGTTACTTTATCAGCAGAAGTACTAATTTTCTGATGGTCTTTTATATTTTTTAAGTGATTTATATCACTCAACATTATTAAGGCTATGCCATAATCTAGCAAATATCAGGTTTTGTCCCAAGTCCAATAATTATTTAGAGGTAGAAAAATATTGCCTTTTAATCCTGAGCTGTGCCGTAACGAAAGCGAAGTTGAAAGCAAACTCATAGTGCAATATTTGCTACCACAGCTAGGTTATACTCCTGACACCTGGCATCAAGAAGTTGCCGTTGGTAGCATCCGTTTAGATTTTTTAGCATTTGCTGCACAAGTGATTCCCTTTGTCTTAGATGTCAACTCACCGCTGAGTGTCGTCATGGAGGCAAAGCATCCCAAACAAAACTTAAATCATCATGTCCTCCGACTCAGGCATTATTTAACCAGCTTGAATGTCAGGTATGGATTGTTGACTAATGGCAAAGAAATTAGAATTTATCAAAAATTACAGACTGATATTCAATTAGTATTTCAATGTTCTGGGAAGGACGTTGAGCCTCAATTAGAGAAGATTAAAGGTTTAATTGGTAGAGAGAGTCTAAAAGAAGGACAGTTGGTGGATAAACCAAAAGTTAAAATAACTGAAAATAATTTAATTTTGGAAACTAAGAGGCAACATTCAATGAACACAATTGCAATCTACCATCATAAGGGTGGCGTAGGTAAAACCACAGTTGCTATCAATTTAGCGGCTGCATTAAGTAAGAAAGGAAAAAAAGTTCTTCTGATTGATATAGATGCTCAAGCAAATACAACTTTTGCTACAGGATTGATTAAATTCCAATTTGAGGAAGATGATGATTTAAAAGACTGCAATGTTTATCATTTATTAGAAAAAAACGACATTAAATTTATTCCAGATATTGTTTGCAAATCTAAGTTTTTTAACAATCCAGAAATTGATGTTATCCCTTCACATATCACCTTGATTGCATTGCAGCACACTCTTGTCCAATCTGCGCCAAGTCGATTTAGACTAGCTAAAAAACTAGAAAAAGTAAAAAATGAATATGATATTGTAATTATCGACACACCTCCATCACTCGATCTGTATGCACAAGCTGCCTTAACTGCTGCTGATTACCTAATAATTCCTTCAGACTTAAAGCCATTTTCCAATCAAGGATTACCTAGTGTTAAAAACTTTATTCAACAAGAAATTAATGAAAATAAAGAAGGTTTAGGAAAGCCACCTATTACTATTATGGGTGTTCTTCCATCTAAAATTTCTACTAATGCTCAATATCTAAAATACACATTTGCCAAACATAAAAGTGTGATTAGTGATCGTTATAATATGCCAATCATGGATAGTATCATCTCAGAAAGAACAGCTTTATCTGCTTGCATTAATAAAACTATATTGGTGGGAAACATGGAAATACCTGATCCGAAATCTATTCTTGATTTTGCTATTAATGAACCTTCTGCAAATCAAGCCGCAGCTGAGTTTGAATTTCTAGCTATAGAAGTTTTAAATAAAATGGGGATGCAATAATGATTAAGTTTTTTATGGTAGATGTTGAAACTGTTACTTCTAATGTTCCTCGTTCAAACTTTCAAGAGGCTGATTTAGAAACTCTTGCTGACCTGATACTAGAATCTGGAGGCATTTTAAAACCATTAGTCGTAAAAAAGACTGGCTTTGAACAATATGAAGTAGTTGATGGGCATTTCGAGTACTATTCTGCTGTAAGAGCTAGAGAAAAAAAACCTAGTGAAGGTGATATGGTTAGCGCATTAATTATATCTTCTGAAAACGAGGATGTAGCATTAAAGCAAATTGCATCTCTCAAAGGAATTGATTCTTCTGGTAAACCAGTAACACCAGAGCTTGAAACAACAAAGTTAGAACCACGTTTGGCAAATTTAGAATTACGTCTTGAGAAGCAATTTAATGAGTTTAAGTCAGAGTTTTTACAAGAAAGACAGAGAACAGATAGTAAATTAAACCAACTTGAAAACCTTATTCCCCAAAAGAGCAAACAGAGTAATCCACTCAGTTTATTAAACTCTTTGGATAAAGACGAGTTATCTATAAAGTTACAACGCGCTAGAATTCCTAACGCAGAAAAACTCGCCAAAGCTATAGAAGATGCTCGACATAAGAAGCCAAAGCAGGAATTTGAAGATTACCGTGATGTAGTAAAATCTGTTAAAAACTTGGCTGAAAAAAGAATTTTGACTATTATTGATGAGTGGTCGAGAAGTTAGTAATTAGTAAAATAAGTTCTTCGCAGCTAGTAGGTTGGGTTGAACGAAGTGAAACCTAACAATTAACGCTTAATGTTGAGTTTCGTTCCTCAACCCAACTTACACAGCTTTTCTAGATAACGTCAAAAGTAAGTTGCACAATATGTCAATCCCTAACCCTGCATCTGTCGCAGTGCATTAAACACCTTACCTCGCCAGCCAACTGGTAACAACGATAAACCTAAACCAGTCCAAGCTTTAGCAGTCGAAAAAGACTGTCCCGCCAAAACTAGGTCTCTACCTTGTTGCGTTTCACCCTTTTCAATTAAACGCAAACCTAATAATAGTTGCGTTTCAGTTAAACGATTTTCCCTGACTTTCTCTAATTTTTCAGACTCAAACTTATAACTTTCTAAATACTGGATTTTATCAAATAAGTAAGGAATAGCTCGATTGATACCTTGCTGCTCTGCATGAGAGCGATATTCCATCAATAATTCTGGTAAATAATAGCCCTTTTTCCCTGCCAAAGCCAGACGCACAAATAAATCATTATCCTCACAATTTTGCAGATTTGGCTGCATATATCCTAATTCTTGCAATGTCTTACGGCGAAATAATGTCGCCCCCACTTGAAAGCTTTGCTGAATAAATACAACTTCTAACAAATTATTTACAACACCTGCGGGTAAATTCTTCCTACCCCAGCGATGAGAATTTTCTTGAGTTTTTGCCTCATCCCGGACATTGTTAATATCAATTATCCAATGGTCTGTACCAACAAAATCAATGCTAGAGTCTTCAGCAAGAATAGCTGCTGTACTTGCGAGAAAATCGGGTGTTAGTCGGTCGTCATCATCAAATTTAATAAAATATTCACCACTGGCAGCATCAAAGCCAGAGCGCATATTATTACTTTTACCAATATTTTGCTGATGACGGATATATTTAATCCGATCGTCTGTGTATTGTGACATCAATTCGGGTGTGCGATCGCTAGAACCGTCATCACAAATAATTAGCTCAAAGTCTTGCTCAGACTGATTGAGTACACTGTCAATTGCGAAAGGCAGTAAATTAGCTCGATTAAACGTGGGAATGGAAACACTAACTTTAGGCATTTTTGCAAGATGAGAGTGGACATTGCTCACAAGCTAAACGCATAATGAGCAAGGCTGGGCAAAAGCTAAGTGTAGGAAATAGTTTGGTTAATTTTATTCCAAACTTTTTTGATAAATCGATTGCTTCTAGCCGCTATAGTCGGTGGCTTTAATCGCTTCGGTTTTTGCTCTGGTTGCTTCAGAAAGCGATAGTGCAAAAATTCATTTTTGTAACGAATATCAACATCTTCACCTTTACACAAGCGGGTAAATCCAATAGCAGAATAGCCCATATAGTGAAGGCGATGAATTGGTTTTAATCCCTGTTGGTTGTAAAGAACATTATCAATGTTCACAAATGGATTTGCATTAGCACAGTTACCAGTTCTATCTTCACCATTGGGACTGAGTGTAAAGTTAAATAGTGGTCGAGCAATTCTAAAAGTCATGTAACTAAATAAATCTGCGTCACACCACCAAGCGATTTCGTTAATCAATTCGACTTCTTTATCTTCTATCAATCGCTTTTTAAGTATTTTTAATTCTTCAACGCCTAAAATACCCTTTTTTGAACCAAAAAAACTAGAACAGTGGATTTCTCGTCTGATTTCAGATTCAGGCAAAGACATTTTTTGTTCTAACTTCGGCAAGTCGAAAGCTGCAACTGAAGTTTGTTTTGTGTGTTCCCAGTCATCAAACACAAAGTCATATTGGTCTAGTTTTTCTAAAACCTTATCCAACTTATTCATTGCCAAACTATCAGCATCATAAAATACAAATCTTTCAAACTCGCCATCAAAAGCACACATTTTTCTGATTAAATTATTTTTTTTATTCCATTCGATAGAAGGTTTATTTTTTCGGCTATTTCTTGGATAAGCATTCCAAACTTGAATGGCAAAATCCTCCCATTTTTTGATCGAGCTTTTATCGTCAAACAGGGTGACATTCGGTCGAGAATGTATCTCCTGCTTAACTCGTTTTAAGCGGTCATCATAGGGAATAATACAAATCGGAATATCTGGACTAACATTCACCTCAATGCTATTTAGCAAAGCTACTAGTTGGTCAAATACCACGTCATTAGCAAGTGTGTAAATCCCAAAATTATCCATTGTAATAAATTATTTTGATCCTTGATTTACTGAGTAAAGGCAATTCTCTGTGAAACTGCACATCATTTCCACCCCTCCCAACCTTCTCGAACTAGCGGAAAGTGCCGCAGATAGTGGGGTTATTTCTACACATCTTTATAAAGAATTGGTCTAACGCGAATAATATGATCGCTATTTTTTGACCGATTATTCTCAAATTTTTGAGTCATTGCTTATACAAAAAGGTACTTATTTGCAGTTGCAGATGTGACTTTAATAATTGACATTTCCCATTCCCGATTTCCTATTGTCTCTAGAGCTTGCTTTTGAGAGTTGTCTATGATAGTTTGCTAACTAGTATAAAGTACAGTAACTCTATCAAACTACCGTACTTTGTTGAACACTATCGTTAATATAGCCGAAGGAGTGCAGAGTTAAGAGTACTTAAGTACTTTAGCAAAGATATGACAAGTGGAAAAGCCAATCTTGCCGATTGAGAAGTAGATACCTGATAAAACCTGAATTTTTCATTCATCAGAGAATTTTTGTTCGACGAAGCGCCTGCTGCGATCGCACTCAACAAAATCGCCAACTTAGGGATGGAAGCAGCAAATTTAGTTTCCTGAACTTGGTAGCGAGGATAGCACCCTACAATGAATATACGTATGCAAACTATTTACAACCGTAAAGTCACAGGTGGAGGCTAAACGTTGGCACAATTCCAAGCAGAACCTCTGGCTTTATCAAGCTCTCAAAAAAATTGGGTCTTACTCGGTGTCGGACTTGGGGTGTTCATGTCTACCCTGGATGTGGGCATCATTAATGTTGCTTTGCCCACATTAGTGCAAGCCTTTAACACTAGTTTTCCTATCACCCAATGGACTGTATTGAGTTACCAGTTGGTCAGTTCCGGTTTAGTTTTGGGAGCAACGCGCTTGGGGGATATGTGGGGTAAGAAGTCCTTATATCAGGGGGGACTTATTCTGTTTACTTTCAGTTCGCTGTTGTGTGGTTTTGCACCGGGTATCGAGTGGTTGATCGCCTTTCGGGCACTTCAAGGACTAGGTGCTGTGTTCATTTCTGGGCTTGGTTTAGCAATTATCACAGAAGTTTTTCCCTCTTCCGAGCGAGGTCGGGCTGTTGGCATCATCGGTAGTGTAGTGTCACTGGGAATTGCTTTTGGCCCCTCTGCTGGCGGATTGCTCTTAAGCTGGTCAGGCTGGCATAGTATATTTTTCATCAATGTACCCTTGGGGATTATTGCTAGTTTCTTAATAGCTCGCGTAGTGCCACCTTCTGCACGCATTGAGGGCAAACAGAAATTTGACTTTTTGGGAGCCATATTGGCTTTATTGACTCTGGGTAGTTTTGGGCTGGGTATGACGCTAGGGCAGAGCCAGGGCTTTGGCAGTACTAATGCATTGGTATTATTAGCGATCGCCGCCGTGAGTTTCACTACTTTTTTGGTAATTGAAGCGATTCTAAAGCAGCCACTACTAGAGCTAAAACTGTTTCGCAGTCTTCAGTTGAGTATGGGTTTGCTAAGTGGCTGGCTAGCATTCATTGTTATTGGCGGTTCGCTACTCATCGTCCCTTTCTTTCTAGAGAGCGTCAAGCATTATCCGACAGTAAAAGTTGGGCTGTTACTAGCCGTAGCACCTGTACTTAGTGGGTTAATTGCCCCCCTAGCTGGAATACTTTCAGACCACTTTGGCGCTCGACTGATCAGTTCAATTGGGCTGGGGTTAATGATTGGCGGCTGTCTGGGGATTAGCACCTTTGATGCTCAAATTACTGAGTTAGGCTATGTATCGCGCTATTTTATTTACGGCATTGGTCTAGGTTTATTCCAATCGCCCAATAACAGCACTGTTATGGGATCAGTACCGAGAGAGCGGCTAGGGATTGCTTCTGGGCTTTTGTCTTTGTCACGTACATCAGGTAACACCGTAGGAGTTTCTCTAATTGGGGCAGTATTTGGAGCCTTAATCGCTAGTATGTCTGCGGGTGCAGATGTCTCTGTTGCCCCTCCTGATGCGATCGTTGCAGGGTTTCAAGGAACTTTTCGTTTTGCAGCCCTAGTACTGTGTGGGGCAGCTGTTGCATCCGTTTTGATGATTGGTAAGAGGCTGGGGCAGGGGGAGATGAGGGAGATAG
>CAXUOL010000157.1:5478-11121 GCA_964252435.1 uncultured Nostoc sp. | reverse complement strand
CGCAACCGAGTGTTCCAACGCAACCGATTGTTCCAACCCAACCGGTTATTCCAACCCAACCGGGGACTAATTAGATTACAGTGCTTTGTGTAATTGATTGAAAATACAGGTTGAATATAGAGTGGCTATTTGCCAACTTGATTCAGGGACTACCAAAAAATAAATCATCTGATTTTAATTTGTAGGTTGGGTTGAGCAACAGCAAAACCCAACCTTATACAGCAGATTGCAACTTCTCTACGAGAGGCTACCCCAAGGTGAGGTACAGATAATCGTAGGGAATATGGCTGTGCCCCTACCCGTGTACTTGTCAAAGAAAAGATTACCTATAGTTTGATCGTAGATAAAGCGATCGCTTGCTGTTGTCACACTAATCCTAAGTCGGTACAAGCAGACTACAAAGATATCACGCGAACTTCAGGCGGATTGTACATTAATGCAACTTCCATCAAACGCTCTATTAGCTCAGACAAACTTCAGTACCACTTCTGCTACTTGTGGGCGTTCCGATAGCTAGCACTGTTGCCAAAGTGTCCGCTGACTAGGTAAGCATTCAAATAAATGAAAAACATTATAATAGCTCCTCTCCAACGCAAAGAGGAGTTGGAGAGAGGTTAGTTAAACTCACATCAGTTTTTCAGCTTTGGGAATTTAGAATTTTGCACAGGTTGCACAGTTAGTTGTACTAGTCTTCTTTTTCACCAAAAGCCGTCTGTAAAACCACTGCAATACCACCGTCTTGATGATATTTGTCTGCCCAGGCACGGATAACTTCATCCAATTCTTCCATAGCCTGCTCCATTTTTTCTGGAAGGATATCAAGTTCTTCCAGCAAGCGCATGGCGTTGCGTCGCCGTTCTGCCCAATTTTTCATCATGCGGAAATACCGAGCGGTATCTTCCACCATGATGTAGGTACGTTCTTGATCGTCTGCTGGAGCATAAAAAGGACGGGTAAGCACGTAAAAGGGCATTCCCCAAGGAGAATCAATACGTGTTACCGTTCCTGAGTAAAGCAGACGGCGCTTGATATGCTCACCCAAAGCTTCACTCAAAGGCATTTGGTGTTCGGGTGGTAAGTCTTCTTGCGATCGCTTGTGCAAAAACTCGATCAAATCCAAAAACTCAAAGGAGCTAACTAACTGAGCATCAGGTAAATTACTGGGCAGTTTCTGCTCAATTTGTCTTTTTTCTTCACTTGTCAGACTGGTACCAGGAACACGCGATCGCCCCGGTTGCCAAGGATATTTTTCTAGCCAGACATAAGGCAATTGAATTAAATAGCGAGGTTCTTGAGAACCCAGCATTTTTAACAGTTTGCCTTCTGTTAATGCCTGTCTGACTTCTTCTACAATAATTTTTACCCGTTTCGGCTCCAAGTGATGCAAATGCCCTGTCATCCGCAGGTTTTGTCCCTGCTCTAGATAGGTCATGTAAATTGCACACTTTGCTGCTGTTGCGGCTGCATCTAAAAATGCCCCATGCCTGTGCCCACTCGTCCGCATGGCACTGAAAGCCAGATAAAGCATGATCTGATCCATCGCACTGGGGTCAAGACGTTTGATCAGATCTATGTCGTTACTCATATTACAGACAATTGAATAGCACGTTTACACAATTTTTAATCGAGTGAAAATAGGTAGTATACACCTGCCTAAAGGCTGTCTTTACTTCAAACTATATTAGTATGCGATAACGATGATATCGGTGGTAGCACAAACTACCGTTTTCGCATATTTCCTGGTACAAAAGCAGAGTCGGTAGTTGTCACTATAATTGTCTCTGCATCTAACCGGAAAATTAAAGACACCACCAAATCCAGCTTTACGGCGGTTTATGTCCCAACAGTCAACTATGCTGCAATTAATCTACAAAGCCTTTCAGTTTTCTGGTTTTTTCATCTTTCAAGAGCAACAACGTCAAGCTGCTTACACCTAATTATGGCACTATGCCGACTCAGAGTAAAAACTAGTTTGCGCGGTTAATCTGGGATATCTGTTACTAGAAAAAGATGCTTTTTTTCAGCTTTGGCGAATTATTTGTAGTACACAAGTGACTAGAAATAATTGGGAATAGTCTCAAAACAAATCGCTTACCAGGTGTAGCCACATTTAGAGGTTGAGCTATACAGCTCGTTGTGAACTATCATTCCGTTTACAACCTCCAGTGATGTCTCGGCAATATCAGCCGTTGGCTTGAGGAAAGATAGTAGACATCAAGTAGAGCAAATAATTCCAATTTCAAAATACCTGTTGTTTTTCAAATATTGTTCATTATCATATCACTATTTTTTACTTTTGAAATAAAATTATGCATTTTAAAGTTGATAAATGATGACTATTTAAATATTTCATATTCTCCTTAAATCAAGGTTTGATGATATTTTTATATCTACTCTTAAATCCCAGTTTTATTTATTATTTTATATTGATGTTCGGAGACAAAAAGCCGCGACGACTTCCGACTAAATCGCGTATCTATAAGGCTTTGCCGCTCGTGCTAATAACCAAAGTATCAGTTAATAGCCATACATATAATAAAACATCTTGGGTTCCATCCGATAATTATTTAGAGATTTTTTTGCAATAAATTTATATTTATTTCATGAAAGAATTTTAATTTTTCATGATTTAACTAATTTATTGGCTACTTTCAAGTATGTTTTTACCTCGCTATTTTATATATTTGAGAGACTTAAATTACGTAGATGGTTTGTTGCTATAAAAGGGTGATAATCTGCAACAAGCGACGATATCAGCTTCTTTTTTTGGGTGTCTGGGCGATAGCTACGGTGGGCTACGCCTACGCAGATTAAGTTGACTGGTATAAAACGACAGAAATAAAGATACCATCTTACGAAGCACAATTAGTAAGTGGGTGTGAATAATTAAAGATTTATAGTGACTTAGCGCCGTCTGGGGTCTTTTCCATAAGCGACAAATAAAACCGAAAAATAAGGGCTTTAGCTCTCACTATAAGGCAATTTGATAAATTTACATTGCTTAACATAAATTAGTTTATTCTTGCCCACTTATTTATCCTCCCACACAGAAAAAACGGACAGTCTGGCTACTTAATATCAACAAAGGGATTCTATTCTCAATAAATTTCAAAGTAGTCGCATTAAGAACTGCTTATTGATACAGATTTCGCGTAGGTGCAGTCTATCGTAGACATCGCTTTGAGTCTTAGAAACTACCAAATCTAAACAAGAAATGCTGATTTTGTCGTTGGTTCTTAACATTGGTTGCGATCAAAAGTAATTAATTTAGATGCGCTTGCCTCAAAAAAACGAGTTACTGTAAACATTTCTGCAACTTCTCCATCTGTTAGTTCCAAAATGTGCTGCAATGGTTTTAACTCCTTGCCAATCTCAACTCTGAGCAAGTACTCAAGCTCAACTACTGGAGTCAGTACTACTCGTACTGCTTATATATACGTGTTTTCCCTACCTGTATCAGGCTAAATTTCTAAAAATATATTACAAGCCAAGTTATTCTGACTGCTGCTCCAATACCTTTGCGAAAATAAAAGCCTACAAGAATTTTGATAAAACTGGCAAAATTACCCATACATAAGTGTTTACCTTACAAGGTAGCTTAGATGCTTAAAGCATTTATACTGGGGGAATAGGTTAAAAAACACTTGCAGGAAACCTTGAAGGAGTTTTTAGGACTTATTGTTTTGTCAAACCCCAGAGAAATTGATAAGCGTTGCACGTCTTATGCGATTTGAAGATTACCCAGCAATATCAAAAGGTTTAGCCTTCGATTAATCATCTGCTCGGACTAACCAACTGTTGCTAACATCACACATCGTTGTTTGAAATCATGTTTTAGCAAGCGTTTGAAAATATCAAATTTGCATAAGTTCTACTAAATCACTCCAAAGGAATAGTAGGCGATTGTGTTACAAAAACTACTTCTTTAGGACGTATTCATCCCGTTTGTACAGGTGTCGAACCCTGGTAAATTGGCAGAGGTATTGCTTGCTTGCTAATCTATTAAGTGTTATCTGCATCCATACAGTAGTCCAAAATCATTCGTAAAAACTTAGATCCCCGACTTCTCAAAGAAGTCGGGGATCTTGTTGATCACAGATGATTTAGCGTCACGATTGATGCTGAGAGTGATGGGAAGTAAAGTAGCTCCCATCACCCTTAAGCTGATTGAACTCGCCATTTAATTCGTGGGATTAGAGGGTTTAACCTGATTTCGCATTGTTTCAAAGCTGAAAGCAGCCGCGCCAAAGGTTACAAATAACACTCCCAGAATTTGCACAAGATCCAAATTTTCTTGAATGATTAACCCAGCGAAAATCACGGTTAAAACTGGGATGCTACCACCGATGAGCGCCGATCGCGAGGCACCTAGTTTACCAATACCAACATTATTGAGCAAATAACCTGCAAGGGTCAGCACACCCAAAATAAACGCGCTTAAAACCAGTTCCAGCATTTTAGAGGGATCAACTACTACCAAGTTCCAACTGCTTGGCAAAGGTAGCATCAAACAGATAAAGCTCAACAACAGCATGGTAGTGAAGTTAATTAAAGTAAAAGTCACGGGATGCAGTTTGCTAGCACAGACTCGCGTCAGAATTATATAGGCAGCAAAAGCCACACCTGAAAGAATGGCGGTGCTGCTTCCCATTGAAGTATTACCGATACCGATGCTGGGAGAACCCCCTAAAACTAATAATTCACCGCAGCAAATCGCGGCGATCGCTGCGATGCGGAATAGAGTGGGGCGATCGCGAAACAGAAACCATGAAAATAGACCACTAACCATTGGATAGATAAAGAACAGTGCGATCGCCATTCCAGTTGTGACTTGAGCGATCGCAATGTAGATTAGTACCTGAGATAAAAACAAAAAGCACCCACTCACAATTGACAACACCAAAATCTGCTTGGTAGCTGCATTGGCAGGTGTGGCATTTCCTCGGACTGAAGCAGACAAGTTTTCCAAGTCTTGCCACAGTCTTGGATGCAATATCGGAGACAAAAGTACCATTAGTGGTACGACTACCATAAACCGTAGCGTCAAAATTAACAGAGTATTGCCCAAAGTCGGCGGTAGCAACTGTTCTACCTCTAATACTCCAAAAATCTGGGAACCTTCGTGGAAAATTACCTTGATAGCTACGTTATAAAGTGACGATACCACTGCCGATAATACGATCAACAAAAAACCGATTCGGAGTGTCGATAAGCTAGAAGAATTAGGCGATCGCGATTCTGGGGGTTTTGCTTCCGCCTGCGGTTCTAGCGCAGTGGTCGATGAGGATTCAGCTTTGCTTTGCGATACGTTCTTACGGCGGACAGAAATTGGTTCAGTAGGAATCTTTAGAGAAGGTCGGATTATTCTCGGCTGTAGCAAAGATGCAGTTGTAGGCTCTGATTTCGTTTCGTTTTCCGGCGATTCCTGATTAAGGACAGAAATTGGCTCGGTGGCATTGTCCTTTGGTGGCGGAACTACAACCGCAGTAGGTTCTGATGGCGTTTCTCTTGACGACAAATCCTTGCTGGGAGAAGAAATTGGATTCGCGGTATTTTCTCTAACAATAGTTGGCTCTGATGGCGTTTCTCTTGACGACAAATCCTTGCTGGGAGAAGAAATTGGATTCGCGGTGTTTTCTTTAA
>CAXUOL010000157.1:2142-5378 GCA_964252435.1 uncultured Nostoc sp. | reverse complement strand
CTTGACGACAAATCCTTGCTGGGAGAAGAAATTGGATTCGCGGTGTTTTCTTTAATAATAGTTGGCTCTGATGGCGTTTCCCTTGACGACAAATCCTTGCTGGGAGAAGAAATTGGATTCGCGGTGTTTTCTTTAACAATCGGCGGCTCTAATGTTGTTTCTCTTGGTGAAAATTTATTAGAGGTCGGGGAAATTGGCTCAAGGGAATTTCTTACTACTTGCTCAAACTCTGGTAGAGATGTTTCAACAGAACTGTTTTTTTCTGGCTCCGTAAACTGCAAAACAGTAGGTCTACCTGCTGTTGCTGATTTGCGTGAAGTTTCTTCTATAGTTTTTTCTAGTTCTCCATGCAGGCGGTTGACAAACTCCGTTAAAATCGTTTCCCCTTGCTGCTGCTGGCTATACATCCGTGACAACTGTTGGGAAAGATTACTTTGATAGTTTTTCAGCTCCTGTTGTAAGGAATTAAAGGTAACAGTAACGGTGTCATCTAGACTGTCAAACATGTGTTCGACTTTTTCATTGATTTCACCGACGACATTGCTGCTCACTTCAGCAGACTTCAACGCCGCTTGTTCGTAAGATTTGCCCTCTATACTTTGATTAGCTAAAGTTGCTAGAGAGGATTGCAGTTGTGAAGATATATGCTTTGCCAGAACTTCTGCCAGTTGTCGAATTAACACTTGCTGCTCAGTAATTTGGCGCACTTGTTGTAAATGCTCTTTTTCCTCTACCAAGCTTTGAATCTCATCAGATAACCGATTTTTTTCTGACTGAAGCCGCTTTACGTCTTCCTGCAAGGCTCTGAGGACATTCTGCTGAAGATTTTCTAAGTCTTCAACTACAGCCCAAAGAGCATTTTCTGCTGCTCTAGATAGCTCCCCTCTGACTCTTGGGTTTTCTGGTTGCTTCTCGAATCGCCCCATTAGCTTCTAACCTCTAACACTTTGACGATAAAGCTGCTTCCTGTACACTTTATTGGCGGTCATCCTAATTTCCTGTATTTTGTCAGATAAATTAAAAATTTTAACAGCACTTCCGCATTTCAACGTAATTCTGTCATACTAGACACAAGTTAGCAAAGCATCTAAGTTTGCCACACAGCTTACTACACCGTGTTCTCTTCAGCATTGATAAGTATTTAACCATTAGATTTGGAATTTTGGTGAGGTAGCACCCGTCTTCTCCCTTGGCGTTAGCCTCTCCCTTTGGGAGAAGGGGAGACGCTAAGAGCGATGGCGATTCCCATCGTTAGCAACGCCAGAGTGTCTGGGAGATTGCCCAACCCGAAGGATTTTGGATCGATGCGCCACGCCGAAAGTCCCTTAGATAAAGACTTTTTGATTTTTGGTCAGTTTAATTTTCATAAATTATTTGCCAATGAAATTTTTACTTTTAAAGAAATTTCACTCCAAATAAATATTTATTGTTTTGCTGCCAATAATAATTGTCAAAGATTCACAGATGCGTGTGCGTAGACGACTCGTCGCTAAATATCCCCACCAAATTGTCTGACTTGCGAAACTAACTATAAATTTGTGTGGAATGTAACTGGTGTGACAGTTTATATCTCTAAATGGAGATTAAAGTATCCTTCTGTGGAAATTCAAAGTTACGCTATCCCCTGCACAACATTCTAATGAATGAGCAGCAATTCTGCAAAAGCACGCTTTTTTTTGGCGTTGTTGCAGTCTGGGTTTTGCTTTGAGTAAATTCCAGTAGAGGAAAAGTTTGGAAAATATTAATAATTCTTAGAAGAATAAAATCTGGGCGATGCTGAAAATAGCAGCGCTAAGGGCAGCACTCACGGGGATTGTAATTAGCCATGCGGCGGCAATGCCTTTTAGTGTTTGAAACTTAATCGACTTGAGATTTTGCACTAGTCCAATACCAACTACACCACCGACGAGAGCGTGGGAGGTGGAGACTGGTAAACCTAGCCGGGAAGCGATCAGAATGGTGGTAGCAGTTGCCAGTTCGGCACAAAATCCACTACTGGGTTGCAAGGCAATGATGTTTTCGCCAATGGTGGCAATGACTTTTTTTCCCCAGACAGCTAAACCACCAACAATACCAGCACCACCAAGGATTAAAATCCAAAGTGGGATAGTTATACCATCAGTAGGTACGCTACCAGTGCGATTGATGTAAACGATCGCAGCTAAAGGAGCGATCGCATTTCCCACATCATTAGAACCGTGAGCAAAGGCTACAAAGCAAGCACTTAGCAGTTGGAATCGCGCAAATAATCTTTCCACGGGATTGGTGAGTAGTTCTTCCTTATCCCCCTTATCTCCCTTATCTCCCCTTTCTCCCAATTGTCGCCAACTAATGATTGTGAGTCCAACTGCTGCGATTGCACCTGTTAACAGGGGAATGTCGTAAGCAGGGATCGTAAAACCAACTTGCTCAATTACAAAATTGGTTAGCGGTTCTGTGAGCGATGGTAAGACAATCACACCGAAGACACCTAGCAGCAGAGTACTCAACCAGGGAATCCATTCTTGTAATTGCACTACTTGATTAGGTTGATCTAAAATCCAGTGCTTGATTTGACTGTAAAATAAAGCAGCGATCGCACCACTAATTAACGGCGTTAAAATCCAGCCAATGGTAATTAAGCCAATTGATGACCAATCAATTGCATTTACTCCTAAAGCTACCCAACTAAATCCAGCGATCGCACCAACAACTGCATGAGAAGAAGATACAGGTAAACCGCGTGATGTGGCAATTTGCAACCACACACCACACGATATTAGTACTGTAACCATCCCAGTAACTAATATTTGGGGTGTAGCTGCGAATAAGGCGGGATTAGCAATTTTTGTGGCTAGAGTTTCCGTTACCTCATGTCCAAACAACACAGCACCCGTAAACTCTAATACCCCAGCAATGATTAGTGCCTGTTTGAGGGTGACAGCTTTGGAACCTACAGAGGTTCCCATCGCGTTAGCGACATCATTTGCTCCAAGATTCCAGGCGACGTAGAAAGCTAGTAGAGCTACGAAAAGTAGGGTAATAAGCATTTTGTTGGGGACAAGGGGAGAGTGAGAGAGATGAGGATGAAACTTGAGCTTTTAAGGGTGAACTTTGAACCTCTGAGCTTCATCGTTGAACCTCTGAGCTTCATCGTTGAACCTCTGAGCTTCATTGTCGAACCTTTAAGCTTCATCGTTAAACCTTTGAGCTTCGTCGTTGAACCTTTAAGCTTCATCGTTGAACCTTTGAGCTTC
>CAXUOL010000157.1:0-2042 GCA_964252435.1 uncultured Nostoc sp. | reverse complement strand
ATTTCCACCTCATCAGGAAATTCGGCGAAAAACAAGATTTTCCCACCTTTGCGGGTACTATCAAGTGCTTGAAAGAAGGCTTTCTCGCTAGGAACAGCTAACAGAGTGACATCAACACCTAGTCCACCAGTTAAAGCAGAGATTTTGGCGGTTAAATCGGCATCACGCGCATCAAAAGCCGCTTCTGCACCGACGCTCAAGGCTTTATCAATTCTAGAGGGTAGTAAATCGGTAGCGATCGCTTTTGCTCCAAAATACTTCACCAACATGATAAACATTAACCCAATTGGCCCAGCCCCAGTAACTAACACAGTTTGTCCTGGAGCAATTTGGGCTTTTTTCACAGCTTTCAGGCAGCAGTTAGTTGGTTCGACAAAACTCGCTTCTTCAAAACTGATGTTATCTGGGATGGGAATTAGCCCACCGTTTTCTACAATATGTCCAGGAACCTTGACATAATCGGCAAAACCGCCGCCACTGGCGTTAAAGCCTGCGGTAGTGGAGATGTTTTTGTAAACATCGCACATCGAGAAATTATCATTTAGGCAGTAGGTGCAACGCATACAAGGGATGTGGTGCATCACAGCTACCCGTTGTCCAACTTGCCAACCTTTGACATTATTGCCTAGTGCTGCGATCGTGCCAGCAGTTTCATGTCCAAAAATGCGCGGTGGTTCATATAGTGGATAACGAATTTTTTTTATATCTGACTGACACAATCCCACAACCCGCACCTCTACCAGCACTTCATCTGGTTCCACGGTTGGAACTGGGATATCTTCGTAAGACAGTTGATTAACGCCTCTAAATACCTGTGCTTTCACGTTGGTTTTTCCCCGCTCAACGATACTAGATGTAACATTAGCAGTCAACGTTAGGCTATCAAGTTTGAGATTTTAGTTGATTTTATTAATATTAATAATTTAAACAACATTATTACCAAATTCAAGATATCTGACCTTACCAGCAAATTTAACCAAATTCGCTCCGTTTGTCTTACTCAACAAAGAAAGTAATTCAGCAACAGTCAGAGTGCGTCTTCTATAGTTTTGAGACTGTTTCCGCACTACTTTAACCATTTCTTCTGGGTAGTCGTCGAATAGTTCGCTCAGAAAGTCATCTGATGACTGTGCTTTGATATTCCAAAGAGCCAAAGCTTGAGGATCGAAGTCTGTAAGATTATTGGTAACAAGAATATCAGCCTTAGCTATTACCGCAGCAGCAAGAACATGACGGTCTTTAGGGTTATTCGTCATTGCTTCCTCTAGTTCCACAGGAACTTTTACCACAGCTTCAGGAAAAGCTGCTTTTATTACCTCTTCAAGGTTTATAGCTTTTTCAGCAGAGATTTTTCCTTTCAGGACAAGGTTACTCATTGCTTCATCTAAGATTTTCTGCGACCAATAAGGTATGTACAGACCAGCTTCGGCGGTGGACAGCAAGGTGTCTCGTAAGTACATCGGAAACAAAACGCAGGCATCTAAAAGAACGCTGAACATAGCATTTTACTGTTGTAATTACTCATCATCCTCGTATAAGCCTGCTTCTTCGCTCATCTCGATTAGCTGCTGCAAAAGTTGGCTACGCTTTATATCCCGTTGTTCCTTATACTTCATTAAATCATCGAAACGAACCCGGCGATGGGAGCCAACCTTAATGTGAGGAATTTCATCCTGTTCTAATAACTTGATCAAGTATGGACGTGAGACATTGAGGATCTCAGCTGCTTGTTGTGTCGTCAGTTCCTGTTCTTGGGGAATTATAGATATGGCCTTACCTGACGCCATTGCGTGGACAACTTGAAGCAGCACCTGATAAATCGAATCAGGAATGATAATTTGTTCTCCGTTAGCTCCTACCAGTTTCGCAGGGAAACCTTTAACGCTCAATATACGCTCCAGTTCTTTGATAGATTGAGCTTCTAGCTTTGGAGATATTACAGAATCTAAAGATATGTTCTGTCTTAATATCATAATTTGTCTCCTACTATAGGACTACGATTTGATTTCTGAAAAAATTCCGTACAACTCGAAAACCCTACA
>CAXUOL010000156.1:0-11189 GCA_964252435.1 uncultured Nostoc sp. | reverse complement strand
CTACACCCCCACACCCGCCCCAACGGGGCTTGGTAAAATCACATCCATCCGCCAACTTCTGCATCTGTCAAGGGTTTCTCCAATTTACTGTATTCTGTTTGAGCCGCCCGCAATACGTGTTTCATCTGTACTGGTTCCCCAGCATCGGCAGCCAAAAAAGCGGCATTTAAGGCTATGTTACGAATATTACCTCCAGCGACATTGAGCCGTGCTAGTTGCAGAGCATCTAAATCTGCGGTTGGGGTTTCGGCTGGAAAGACGCGTCGCCAAATCTCGGCTCGCTGCATTGTATCGGGGAAGGGGAACTGCACTACAAAGCGAATCCGCCGCAGGAAGGCTGTATCAATTGCACTCTTCAGGTTGGTAGTCAAGACTGCTAGACCTGGGTAACTTTCCATCCGTTGCAATAGGTAGCTAACTTCTATATTGGCATAGCGATCGCGCGCATCTTTAACTTCACTCCGTTTGCCAAATAAAGCGTCGGCTTCATCAAATAACAAAATCACTCCACCTTGTTCTGCGGCATCAAATACCCGACGCAAATTCTTTTCTGTCTCGCCAATATATTTACTGACTACCGATGATAGGTCAATCCGATAAAGGTCGAGGCGTAATTTCTGAGCCAGTACTTCTGCCCCCAAGGTTTTCCCAGTGCCGCTACTACCTGCAAATAGAGCGCTGATTCCCAATCCCCGCGCACTCTTGGCTCCAAAACCCCAATTGTTATATACAGTACTACGTTGGCGCACATGAGCCGCAATTTCCCGGAGAACTTGTTTCTGTGCCTCTGGTAATACTAAATCTTCCCAATCACCAGATGGCTCAATCCGTTGGGCGAGTTCATCTAAGCGTGGACGTGCTTGCACGCGGCAGGCATCCCATAAAATGCTAGTGATATCGCTTTCTGGTGTTTGTGCTAGCTGTCCTGCGGCTTCTGCACAAGCAGCGCGAATGGTTGCAGCACTTAGGTTAAACTGATCCACTAAGGTTTTGACTTGCCCATTCATTTGCGATGCACTCGCCCCTAATGCATCTTGCCAAACTGCACTTTGTTCTTTGCTAGTTGGTTGATGTACGTCAAAATTAACTACTAGGCGTTGTGATAAGCCGATCCGTTCTTGACTCGTGACTATTAAAAAGCCCTTTGTGCGTTCGATGAAACGAGCGATCGCATTCAGCCGCGCTGTATCATTAATATCCAGTTCGTTGCAGTCTATGAGTAAAGCACTCTTACTTAAAATTGTCTCCCGAGTCCACAGGCGGATGAGATTATCCAATTCGCCAGGTGCTAAGGGAATAACTTGTGCAGGCATTACCCACAAGCTTAAACCCTGAAGTTGACAAATTGTCGCGGCAATGGCACGTTTGCTAGCAGTTTCACCACTAGATAACTGCACAACTGGCAAGCTATTAACCTTGTAAGCTGGCGACCAAACGGCTGCGACTCGCTCTGCTAAATCTTGATGCGAAGGTACTAAATCGCTAACTTCTGGTAATGGCTCAATGATACCAGCTAGCCGTTCGTCAAGATATTGAATTCCCGTGAGATAATGTAAAATCCGCTCGTCAATTCTCAAGGGACTGAGAGTCAGGGAATGACCATCACCAATTTGAATTAACCGCCAATGACGTAAGGGAGCATTTGGAGCGATCGCATCCCAGTGGACGTTAGGTAAAGCTGCCAAAGCTAAACCCAAAGTTGGGTAAGCTCGTTGTGAATCGTCATGAACTATAGCACATAATTTAGCAAAATCTCCATTTAATTCCATACCTGCACACAACAGCAACAAATCACGTTCAAAGGATGAGAGGCGAAACATTTTGCAGACTCTCTCCAATGCCGATGGTGCAGGCATAGCAGCAGCGGCTTCCTGTAACGCCTGCTGTAAATGCTCTTGGTTGTTCTCTTGTGGTTGATTTTGCTCTTTTGCCGTGTGATTTTCTAAAATACCACGCACCACGGCTAGGGCTGCTGATAGGTAGCGGTAGTTTGCCTCATCCCAATTGTGATTAATTGTCGTAGCATTCATAAAATTGTCACCTGTGGCGAATCATATTCCCCAAACTGATTCTTTTGCAGTGGACTTTCGGCGCCATCTACCCGCGCTCGGACAATATAAGTACCTGGTTTCACATTTTTGACCGGAATTGTGATTGCATCAGTGTCTTGAGTCGGTGGTACAGCCAAGAAAGAGTAAGCTACCGGATTATCACCTGATACCTGATTGAGTAGCAAAACTACCCGCTGTGCCTTACCTACTTTGGGCTGGAATTTAACGGTAATTTCTGCCGTGCGTAAATTGTCACCGCTATTTTCTACTTGAGTGACGAATGCTGTAATTGTTGGATGTAAAACAAAAGCCGCAACGTTTGATTCAACTAGATGATTTGTTTGCCCTGCATTGCCCATTGTTAGATGTACAACTTGGACACCCTGTATGCTTGCGTATAAATCTGGCGGGACTAATAAGCTGATTTGGGTTTCTTTTACTTCTTGAGGTACTAGTAATGTCTCTGTATTACCGAAACGAACTCGTGTGATTTCACCGCGTAACTGTTTACCACGAATTACTAATGTTGTGCCTGCAACAATCATTTGTTCAGTCTTTGCCGGAGCTATAACTTGCTCTATATTCGGTTGAGACAAGGGCATCCTGTAAAAACCTTCAGACAAGTCATTGCTACTCTCAATCAATACCATTGATGCCAGATAGGTAGCTGAAGGTCGATAGTGTGTTTGTAAAGCAGACCATAACTTAGAAGTTTCTTCCATGTTAAAAAACTCTGGAGTCAATTTGATCTGCCCAATTTGTTCAGCTAAATCGGATACAGACACACTTGCTACAGCTTGGGAAAAAGCACTTGAGGTATTGGTTGTAGATGCATTTATTAAAGTGTTTTCAATAATATCAGATGTGATAGCTGGTGTTTTGTGTAATAAATGCATTGCATAGCCCAGTAAAAGCTCCGCCTGAAAATCCTTGGCTCCGTAGGCTGTTAGTAAGTAGTGCAGGTCAAGAGCTAGTGGTGGAGTCGCAGAGCGCGGGTTTCCATTAATGCGTGAATGCCTGCTCCGAAATTCTTGAGATACCCAATCGACATTGCGATTCTGCGTCACTTGATAGAGAAAAAGGTTGATTTGGGCACGCTCGTCAGCTTCAACTGAAATTCGATCGGGCGGTAAGGCAGTTACAATCACATCACCAACACTAGCAGCGATCGGATCGCTGACTAAACCATTTTCCAGCAAGACTTTTAGTACTGCTGTCACTGCGGCTATAGAGAGCATATTACTCATCCTGATTCCTCATGGCAATAGCACATATTAATCATGAACGCCAGAGTACATTAATAGAATATATTTTGCAAAACTTTAAGTCCTGTTGTCGCAAAGACTATCAGCATGGCAGACAAAAGCGCATTGTCAACTATTAGTACAGCACAGCATAAAGTAGGAATTTTAAAACATCCTCTTAATTAAGATTTTAAATAATTAAAACTAAAGTGCCTATGACTACTAACCCAGTTCCTAAAATTATCTTCAAATTTAATGTTTCTCCTAAAAAAATGACTGAAAACAATAAAACTAATACCAAGCTTGATTTATCAATTGGTGCAACAAGGGAAGCTTTTCCTGCTTGTAAGGCTTGGAAGTAAAAAATCCATGATAACCCTGTAGATACTCCAGATAATAATCAGAAAATCATGGTTTTTTGGGATATAGCTAAGATATTAACTATGTTTCCCTGAAAAAATACAATCCCCCAAGCAACTACTAAGATGACAACAGTTCGGATTGCTGTTGCTAAATTAGCATTCACATTTTCTATCCCAATTTTGGCAAAGATAGTTGTCAATGCTGCAAAGCCAGCTGACAATAATGCATATATCCACCATGTTGTGGTATTGCTTGCCATTTTAGCCCCCTGATTCGTTAGTCAAAATTAGCAGTGTAATTTAAGTAGAGTGTTAAATTCAATTACTTGTCTGTCAAGTTTGACTTGCTAGGTTCGTAGTTTGTGCTCTACCATTTCACTCTCTTAGTCACTCAGCACTACTGAAGCTGAGGATTCTCGTCGAACTTGCGCTAACTTAATATCAGGAACAAATTTCAACTACTATAGGTCTTAAGTTTAAACATTTTATCAAATTTCTCGCATTACTTTAAGTTACTAATATGTTAAGCTGAGTATAATTAGATAACTACTAGTAGCCTATATTACTAATATTCATCTAAGTTATGAAGCAATCATATTTGTAATACTAGTATTATCTCTGAATAAAGTTAACACTGAAAGTAACTAGGATGGGCTGCCCCAGATGAAATCCCCACCTTCTTCAAATTCTTGGAATGGTCGCTTCGTAGGTGATAACCAGCGATACCGTTTAGACAGACGGTTAGGCGGGGGTGGCATGGGAGAAGTTTTCCTGGCAACGGATACCCGTGTCGGTCAGCAGGTAGCGTTGAAGTTGCTCAAAGATACGCTAGTGGCATCGCTCGAAATGAGAAAGCGTTTTGAGCGGGAGGTGGCAGTTTGTGCTGCTTTGCAAAGCGACCACATTGTTAAGATTAGTGACTGTGGTGTAACCCCAGAAGGTTTTCCATTTTACGTCATGGAATATTTGCGGGGGCAAACGCTTGGACAATTACTGCTGCGCCAAAAGCGGTTGTCTGTTGAGCGGACGGTGAAGATTATGGCACAAGTTTGTAAAGGTCTACAGCTTGCCCATCAAGGAGTGACTCTCCAACGGGATGGCGGCAAAACCACTGAACATATTCAGGTAATTCACCGCGACCTGAAACCAGATAATATATTTTTGATGCCGACAGATTTGGGAGAGTGGGTGAAGGTTTTGGATTTTGGTGTTGCCAAAATTCGCAGTGAATCTTCAGAAAATACCAATATTACAAATATAACTAGTACATTTATCGGTACATTTCGTTACGCACCTCCCGAACAAATCCAAAGCGATCGCAACCTGGATGCTAGAGGTGATATTTACAGTTTAGGGATTATCCTTTATGAAATGCTGAGTGCAGCCGACCCTTTTGGAATCAGCATAAAGGGTAGTCATGTTAGTGAGGCTTCTTGGGTATTAGCTCACGCTTATGAGCCACCAAAACCACTGCGATCGCAACCCGGGTGTGAGAATTTACCCGTACAATTGGAAGCGGTGGTGATGAAATGCCTCCAAAAGAACCCAGCTAACCGATTTGCAACAGTAGAAGAGCTGAATCAAGCTTTACAAGCTGCTGCCAAATTTGTCACAGATAATACTAGTGTACCCGGACAAATTACTGGGCGATCGCAACCTTCTGCTAATCAAGGTTCAAATCACGAAACTGTTCCCAGACAATCAAACGACGACACGATTGTGCGTCCTCCATCTGCATCCAATCAAGGCTCAAATCACGAAACTGTTCCCAGACAATCAAACGACGACACGATTGTGCGTCCTCCATCTGCATCCAATCAAGGCTCAAATCACGAAACTGTTCCCAGACAATCAAACGACGACACGATTGTGCGTCCTCCATCTGCATCCAATCAAGGCTCAAATCACGAAACTGTTCCCAGACCATTTAACCCGATTAAGCAAAACCAATCTGAGCAAACCTTTCCTCCCATTCAGGCTGGACAGAACCAAGGTTCAAATCACGAAACCGTTCCTAGACCATTTAACCCAGTTGAGCAAAATCAACAGAGTCCTGTGAATAATCCGAACGCCAGCAAACCTGATGTGACGTTATATCAACCACGACCAGCATCTAATCAAGGTGGTCAACAAATACCACCAGACAAAACGTTGTTTCAACCACGACCAGCATCTAATCAAGGTGGTCAACAAGTACCACCAGACAAGACGTTGTTTCAACCACGACCAGCATCTAATCAAGGCAGTCAACAAGTACCACCAGATAAGACGTTGTTTCAACCACGACCAGCATCTAATCAAAGTAGACCACAAGAGCAACCAGATGTGACGTTGTATCAGCCACGACCTGCTTCTAATCAAAGCAGACTACAAGCACGAACGGATGATACTATTTACCAACCAAGGCTAAGTGAGCAGCTAACTACGAGAATTACTCCCAATTTATTGCGAATCGTAGGGGTGGTGTTGGCTATTGGGCTGACTTTAGCAGTAGTAACCTATATATATACCCAATTTAAATCTGGTAAAGAGCCAAGCAACCAGCAAAATTTACCTAACAACAATCAGCGGATTTAGAACTAATCAGCTATGTCTGGTTAAAGACTTATAATTAAGACCGCTCCAGGAGCACAGAGGGGATGGGTTTTTGGGCTTTCTGCATAGAGAAAGGGAATTATAACTAATAGCCGGACATGATATGACGTTCTACAAGATAACTGACAACATCACTAGCATCCCCACCTAGAACAGGTTGAGAGAAAATGTTGAGGTGTCAACCAAATTCTGTGTGTTCGTTGTTACCAAAACCGGATGCTCCCCACTCACACCCCCTATTTTTCTGAAAATATATGAAATTTAGAACCTTCAAATATCCTTTCGCACTCATCTTAGTCAGCTTCGGTTTTTTGCAGATAGCTGATGCTCAAACTCCTGTAGCTGAAATATCCAAGCTATCTCAGGAAGTTTCTGTACTTCGGAAACAGGGCCCAAAAGGGTTAGAAGTATTTCTTAAATCCCATACTAATACGTTAAATAGCGCTTCTTCAGGAGCAGTTTTACCTTCTGCTGCACTTCGGGTAGCTTTAGACGAACTTTGTCAACAACGCGACTGTTACGCCTCTGGTTTGTATTGGTACACTGATATAGAACAAGCCAAAGCTGCTGCTAGAACCAGTGGTAAACCCATTCTATCTCTGCGGTTATTGGGTAGGCTCGATCAAGATTTGAGTTGTGCTAATAGTAGGTTCTTCAGGGTTGCACTGTATCCGAATGTTGAAATTTCTAAACTGCTTCAAGACCGCTTCATTTTGCATTGGCAATCAGTGCGCCCTGTACCCAAAGTGACTATTGATTTTGGCGACGGACGCAAGTTGGAGCGAACGATTACAGGCAATAGCATTCATTATATATTGGATGCATCAGGTCGTCCAATCGATGCTATTCCAGGGTTATATAGTCCTAAAGCATTTTTGCGTCAGCTAGAGCAGGCTGAATTAGCAGTAAAAAATTACAGCAAACTTACACCAAGCGATCGCGAGTCTTATTTAAGAAAATACCACAGCGATCGCTTAAATTCTATCCAAGCCCAATGGGTTGCAGATTTATCCCGCTTGGGTATCCAGTCTCCCCCCAAGTTGGTAGAAATTCCAAGCAATTCCAATCAACCACCTACAGCAGAAATAGCAAGCTCTCTAGCAGTTTCTAAAATGAGAGTTGAAACGCCAATGCTAACTGCTCTCCAGTCTGGTGCTGAACGGAATCAAAATGCCTTAGCTGAAGTTACTGACGAGAAAGTTTGGAACCAAATCGCTCAACTCTATGCCGCTGATGTCAAGCTAGATCAAAACAGCATTTCTCTAATTAGAGCTAAAAAGTCTCAATCTGCCAACACTCAAGAAGATAATTTACCGATAATAGTGAAAAAATTTGAAGCCACAATGGCTTTAGATACAGTCAGAAATGAATATATGCTGCACAGCCAAATTCATCAATGGTTTATGCAGGGTAAGCAAACAAGAAGTGTGGAAGCGCTCAATGAACAAGTATACGCCCAACTATTTTTAACTCCTAGTTCTGACCCTTGGTTCGGGCTTTTCCCCAGCGACAGCTACACCGCCATTGATAATGATGGCATTCGTTAAGCTAATAAACTGATCTAAGTAAAAAGGAGTGACGAGATTTTATAGCATTGACACCTCACCCATCACTCCTTATAACTTGCGCGTTGATTAGCTGTTACGCATTATTAAATTACACCAGCTTACTACTTCATTTATCCTCTAACTAAAGAGGCGGATAATTATTAAGTTAATATGTGCTTTTCTATACAAATGTTTTTAACTTATTAATATCTATCTTTTCAATTCTAGATATATGAGTTAGGTTTCTGAGCTTTTTCAGAGACGCGAACGCCAACGGCATGGCTTCTCTACGAGAGGCTGCACCAACGCTTAGAGCGAGTCGGCGTTCGCATACGTTCGCATAGCGTCTCGTAGAGAGCGTCTTGATTCTGACCGGAGATGCTCCGCCTCCGGCTTTGCTCCTGTTAGCGGTAGCGGGGCGTTTAGCCCATTCTGACTTCTGAATTCTTCTTCAAGAATTTTATTAATAGGCAACGTATTCAAAATCACAAACAAACTTAACTTAGATTCTGTGTCTTTAGTAGTAGTTGCTTGATTCTTGTGATGGAAGTAGGGGAAAGTCTTATCAGTTATTGTTAGTAACAATGGAAACAATTATCAATAGTACTAAATCATTCATTGGGGGAATGACAAAGCAAGTTCAACAATAATAGTGAGAAATTAAAATTGAGATGTAGGGTTTTTTAACTGTGGTATCTGCTCTTTGCTAGTCATCATTTTGACTGGCTTATTAGTTTAGTCAAAAATTAGCATAATCTTAGATGGCAGATTTGGCACTCGTCTCGTATTTAGCTGAGTTTACAAAATTTTCCCACCAAAGGTAGAAGTAATACTTAGCAAAACACCGTAAAATTTGTAAAAAAATATTTGAGTAGCGAAAGTTATCAATGGACACTTTGTAATCTTCTAGATTCAATTTACTTTGAGCATCTAGGTTGAATGTGACACGTGTCATTTAAAAACTGGCCTATCTGTAGCGACTGTAGGATATAAATTGTCAAAAACCTAAAATAAATGTAATTTTATAAGTTCTATTGAATAAAAATTGCAGTTTACAACCAGTTAAATTTATCACTCAGAAAAATCAGGAATGCTGCAATTTTTTCAAGGATTTACCTAGTAGATTTTTTTGCTCAACCTCTGCAAGCAAGTAGCGGGAATTTAAGGTGAACATAGAAAAATTTATCCAACGCGCAGAAGTATTGCACAAGCGTTTAGCAGATTTATACCAAACTGCTAGTGTACTACCTTGGATTTCCCCAGATTTGCTACCGCAAGCTTTTAAGGAACTCTATAACACCTCAAAGATAGTACAGTTAGCGGCGGAGGAACTTTATCAGCAAAACGAAGAACTAGTAAAAACACGGAATTGGCTAGAAGCAGAACGCCACCACTACCAAGATTTATTCGAGTTGTCGCCAGACGGTTATTTAGTAACAAATACAGAAGGAATCATCCAAGAAGCTAACCTCACTGCCGCTAAGTTGTTAAATGTTTCAAAGCATTTTTTAGTAGGCAAACCAATAGTTAACTTTGTCCTTCTAGAAGAACGTCAGCAAGTTCGTAACGAATTGATACAGCTATCACAATCAGACAGAGTTAGAGAGTTATTGGTACGTTTGCAACAACGTTATGGCGAGTCCTTTGATGCAGCTTTGACAGTGGCAGTTATCCGCAATCACCAAGGTAAGGCAATCTCTCTGCGCTGGATGCTGCGTAATATTACTGAGCGTCAGCACTTAGAATCAGCAATAGTTAAGGACGATAGTGACATCTTCAATGATGCCTACGGCGGTAAACTACGCCCCATACATAAATATACTAAAGGAGAAACTATTACCCTCAACCCATTAGTAATTTGGTATGTTTCTCAGGGTTTGGTCAAACTCAATACCTACTGTGAAACGGGTGAAGAAGTGGTGATAGGATTGGCAACAGCAGGAATGGTTTTTGGTTCTAGTTTGACATCTTTAAACATCTACCAAGCAACAGCCCTCGCTGATGTTGAGTTGGTGTCAATTTACGCGGTAGAGGTAGCAGCTTCTCCAACACTTAGCCATACACTTCTACCAAAAATTAATCAGCGGTTACAGCAAACAGAATCTTTTTTAGTCATTTGTGGAAGACGGCGAGTACAAGAACGCTTGCACCATCTATTACAACTTTTGAAACGAGAAGTGGGTGAAACTGTGCCAGAGGGAACTCGTCTAAGTGTTCGCTTTACTCACGAAGATATTGCTAGCGCCTGTTGTACTACTAGGGTAACAATTACAAGATTGATGGGTAAATTACAAGAAGAAGGTATAATCAGTTTCGATTTAAAAAAACACATTATCTTGAGAGATTTTGATTAATTAGTTCGTTAGAGATTTTACATTTTTGTTAAGCAAAGATAAGTTGCCAGCCAATCAGGAAAATTGCTATATCTGCAAAAACATGGCTGATATATCCAGGCCAAATCGAGCAATAATTTAAGTAGCACCATGACCAAACTGCCCCTGCTAGAAACACCCCCAATGAGCATAATGTTGTCGCACGCCAGTCGAAGTAAGCTGCCAAACCAACAACGTGATGAATCGTAAAAAATAGTGCAGACAGTACTACAGCTAAAGGATTTGATACTAAAATTTCACATTTACGATAGACAAACCAACGCCAGACAAATTCCTCAAGTAAAGAGTTGATAAATATCCAATATCCTGCACCTACTAAGTAGATCGCAAAACTGTTCAATCCGACTTGTATTGCTCGATCGCGAACATATTCAACATCTATCCATTTTGCGCCCAGCAGCCAATAAACAATCAAGATGATGCCTAGCATTAATAACCCTAATCCGACTCCAGCTAACAAATCGCGTCTTTTAGGATATTCAAATTTTAAATTCTTTTTATCGATAAATAATAACCAAATAATGGGTAGTACCAATAACCAGATTTTAGATAATAAAGCTACTAAATGTCCTTTCGTTCCAGGGAGCATATACAGTTGAGTTGTAATACCAATACTTGGAACTGGCACAAGCAATAACAGGGCTAGTAGTGCATTTCGATTTTGGTTAGGTTTTAACATGGGAAAGTTTTGTTGTATTTTGATGGTTTTAACTTTTAAATCGCATCTCTTTTTAAATCTATAGTTTTCACATCTTTGTGAACTGTATTGGTTTACTATTACTTTTTATATGAAAACTATAAAACATGAGTATCATAATCAAACTTGAATAAAGTGACACTTTGTACGTTGTCACATAAATGTAATCCTAAAACTTCTATGAATTTGTGTGTAATATTCCTTTAATCGCAGCATTCTGATAATTATTTACTGTGCCGATATACTTATACCAATTCTGTATGAAGATGCGCTAAACCATATTTAAGTACAAGAAAAAAG
>CAXUOL010000155.1:0-11226 GCA_964252435.1 uncultured Nostoc sp. | reverse complement strand
AGAGTCTAAAACTGACTATTGGCGATTCTAATCAAATCATGGAGCAAATTATCCTAATTAATAATGCTCAGGAACAGCTACGAAATATTAACAAATTAATCGCTCAGGAATTGAGATTTGAGAACGTCAAAAATTCTGCGATCGCTACACTCCCTCGAATCAATACAGTAGCTAGTTTGTTTATACCTAGTCTGGGATTAGTAGATTCAGCGATCGCAGAAAAATTTGGAAATTCAGAAACTAAAATTTCCTTGACTGATTTACAATCAAAAATTGATGCTTGGATTGAATGGGGTTATTTTTTGCAAGCAATAGCGGCTGATATTCTCAGTGATATTCAATTAGTAAATCAACTAAATTCTGATATTACTTATTTAAGTGTATCAAATGAATTTAAAACCTTTAATGAAAGCTTAAAAATTAACTTATGCTTGGATAAAGCTAATATTTTGCAACATCAAATTGAACAAATTAGCGATTATAAAAAACAATTATTACAGTTACAGCAAAAATTAAATTATATTTTTAATACCATTAAAAATAGTCGCAGCTTATTAAATATTTTATTAGGCGTATCAGCTTTTTATGGTAAATCTGGTTTCGCTTTAGAGTGGTTAGATGATGACCACGAATTAATTATATCGAGTGAGGGAAAATTCCAAGAATTAACAGATATTCTCAATGATTGTGATTATTTCCAAGAACAAATTACTGCTTTAATTATTCAGAGTGATACTTTAAGTCAACAGGGAGAACAAGCCCTGAAAAAGATTGAACAGGAAAGTAGTGAAGAAGTAATTAATGATCAAGAAGTAGAAATAGTACCGAAGTTTTTTACACCAAAAATAGTACGTTCAGTTTTGATTATAGCCTCAAGTTTATTACTCTTAACTTTTGGTGGTTGGAAAATTAGAGAACAAAATCTAAGTTTAACTCAAGAAAAAAGTGCTTATGCTAAGTTTAAATCTGCTCAAAAACTCGGTATGGAAGCTGCTTCTCTAGTTCAAAATCCGCCGCATCCTCTACAAGTCTGGCAAGAAGCAGAAACTAAATGGCATCAGGCAATAATCTTGTTAGATAGTATTCCTAATGAAACATCAGTTTCTGAGCGAGCAAAGAAGAAATTGGCTTACTATCGAATTAACTATAAATCTATAAGTCAAAGAGTGTTAATTGAAAAGAAAGCCTTAGTAAACTTAGAGCCAACCGATTTATGAGAGGATGTTTTAAAAGTATCAGAAGATATAATTTTGGTGTTCTCATTTAGGTTAACTTTGACGATAAATCAAGGTTTGAGCGATGTATTGAGATACATTGTTGTCCTAACTAAGAAAGCAAAAGATCCTTTTAAAACATCCTCTTAGTTACTTTATGAGTTTGATAGAATTGATTGGAGTTAAATTGTAATAAACAAGCCGAAAACTAACTATGCGGCTATAAGTCAAATAATTAAAAACTAAACTTCTTGCCTAAGTTTTTAATTTTCATAGGAGGTTTAATATTCCCTGCGTTCCTCTGCGCTTACCTTTGCGAACCTTTGCGTTAAAAAAACAAAGAGGTAAATCGCCCTTTTTTGACGCTTCACCTCTTTAACAACAGATAATTACAACTATCAATTACACCTTAGAACGGTCAGTCAAAATCTCATAACCTGTCTCTGTCACTAAAACTGTATGCTCAAACTGAGCCGATAAAGAATTATCCATAGTGACTGCTGTCCAACGGTCTGATAATGTCCGCGTGTGTCTCGAACCCGCATTTAAAATTGGCTCAATTGCCAGCGTCATCCCCGCCCGGAGTTTAACATTTGGCATCTCACGAGTACGATAGTTAAATACTGAAGGTTCTTCATGCAGGTTACGACCGACACCGTGTCCAGTGAACTCTTCAACTATACTAAAGCCGTTAGAGTTCACATGATCTTCAATTGCTCCAGCTAAGTCAAGCAGGTATACACCAGCTTTAACTTGCTCAATACCTTTATATAAAGCTTCTTCTGCTACGCGAATTAATTTAGCAGCTTCTTGCGTCACTTCACCGACAGCAATTGAAATGCAAGAATCACCATGAAAGCCTTGGTAATAAGCGCCCGTATCTACTTTTAATACATCCCCGACGCGAATCACTTTCTTGGGGCTAGGAATGCCATGTACTGCTTCATTGTTAATGCTGGAACAGATAGAACCTGGAAAACCGTGATATCCTTTAAAACTCGGTGTTGCACCCATTTCGCGGATGCGTTTTTCTGCATAAGCATCCAAATCAGCTGTTGTCATTCCTGGCTTTACTAGCTCGGAAATTTCTTTTAGGACAGTTGCGACAATTGTCGATGATTGTCGCATGATTTCAATTTCACGCGGCGATTTAATTTCAATTCCTCGGCGCTGTTTTTTCGCAGGTGCAGGTTGAGTCGCTTGAGAAAGTAAGTTACTGAAAATGTTCATGGGAAATTAATAATTGCTGGTGGCTCTGACGCTGAAGTATCAATGCTTTCTCTGGGTTAATTGAGAAATAATATCTATAATTTAAGTTATTTTAATCCCTAATAAGGATTGTTCTATTTTGGGCGCTAATGTATATAGAATAACATATTTGCATACTCCTTATGTGTTGGACTTGAATCAAAAACGCCTTAAGTTATTCACGATACACTGTGATAGTTAGTACAGTTTTTTCTAAAATGAGGGTTGAAATTTCAACGCAGAGGGACACAAAGGGAAACGCAAAGGTACGCAGAGAATTTGCTACTAATTAATGAAATTTTGTATTTAGCTGAATTATTTTTAATTTTTAATTCTTGATGGCAATTTCTCCAGTCATACCTGCTTCTGTATGTCCTGGTATTGTACAACGTAAGCCATAAGTACCAGATTTTAGGGGGACAAATACCCATTCGGCTTCAGCACTGGGCTTGAGTTCCAGTTCGTGAATGGCTCCTTTGATTTCTACTTTGCCTGCTTCAACTTTTTGTGTCCAGATGCCATCGGCAAAATCTTTAGCGGTAAAATAGTGCTTCAGTTGGCTGGGATTAGTAAGCCGTAGTTGATAGCGTTTACCAACCTCAAATTCTAAATGATTCGGCTCAAACTTGAGTTCGTTAGCCGAATTACCTAAGCTAACTGTAATTTCTGTAGCTGGTTGCTTGAGCAAATCGCTAGACAAATTCGCTGCCATTGCTGGAGTAGCAGCGATGAAATTTAGAGCTAGGAGCAACGTTAATATCACGTAGTTCCGCCGTAATATTTGTACCCAAGCAGGAATCGTGAAAGTAAGGGACTTAATTACAATTTCGTAAACATAGTTATAAATTTTCATCACTAATTCTCAAAAGGCAATGCTGATAAGCAAGAACAATTAATAGGTAACGGCAAAAACCACTTTACCTATTCTTTATATTATCCATGCCCAGTGCCTATCTCTACCTAATACTTTTCTCTGCTAACACAGATGGTCCAGCAGTAACGACTACGATTTGATCTGGGTGGAGTAACTCACGAGCCGCTTGGTTAACTTGGGCAAGGGTGACTTTCTGGATTTTATCAGTGAAGGAGTGCAATTCTACTTTATCTAGTCCGTACACTTCATTCATCAGAATTTTATCTGTTAATTCCTCTGGATTTGCCAGGGAAACGTTGTAGTTGCTCATCAGGGTACGTTTAGCTGTTTCTACTTCCAGTGCAGTTACACCTTGTTGATGGATTTGTTGTAGTATTTGGCGGGTGCTAGCGATCGCTTTACTGCTATCTTCAGGACTAGTTTGCATTTCTATCAAAAATGTGCCTATATTTTTTCCAGCTTGAAAGGAGCTATAAATTCCATAGCTCAAACCTTGGCGATCGCGCACTTCTGCACCTAGTCTACTAGATAAGGTATCTCCTCCCAATATCTGGTTTAATACTAAGGCTGCCTGAAACCGAGGATCGTAACGGTTAATGCCTGTGTAACCCATATAAGTTACAGCTTGGGCTTTATCTGGTAAAACTGGGTTGACACTCACTATTTTCTCCGGCATTGCCACCGAGGGATATTTTAATCTGGGTGCTTGGCCGCTAACTTCCCAGTTTCCAAACTTATTTTGAATCAGCGATCGCACTTTGTCTAGATCAAAATCTCCCACCAGCGCTAGCACTGTTGTATCTGAACGATAATGTTTAGCTTTGAAATCAATCACATCCTGGCGCTGAATCTGCTGTAAACTCTCCTCTGTGGGAAAGGTGTGTAAAGGATGTTTTTTCGGATAAATTGACTGAACAAATATTCTTCTGGCTACTTCTGATGGCTCATCTAATTCCAGTTGCAGCTCAGTTAAAGTTTGTTCACGATGCAGTTCCAACTCTTTTGCTGGAAAGGTACTATTTGTAACAACATCTGCTAGTATCTCCAGGAGTATTGGTAGGTCTTCTGCTAAACTATCACCTTCGATATGCACACCTTCGCGGTAGGTTTGAAAATCTAGACTTGCCCCTCGTTCTCCTAAGACTTTAGCAATAGTTAAAACATCCTTGCTCTTAGTGCCATTTAGCAAATTATCTGCCACAAAAGCAGCCAATCCAGCTTTATTTTCTGGATCAAATTCCGTCCCAGCTTGAATATAACCGCTCAAGGTAACGGTGGGAGTACTCCGATCGGGTAACAGTAATATCCGCAATCCGTTAGTCAATTTAAATTCCTGTGGTAAGACTTGGGGAATCGCATCTGTAGCCAAATCCACAGGCGGTAAGTACTTCATCACCTCAGAAAAAAGCACAGGTGCGCCAGGAGAGAAATTTTCTGTAGTTTGGGCTGAGTCTGGTTTGTCAGCAACTTCTGTTATCCGCTTCTGGGTTGGTTCAAAAAAGCCTACTGTCCGCGCTTCTTTTGTCAAGTATTTGTTAATCACAGCAACAACATCCGTCGCCTTCACCAGACGAACAGCTGCCAAATAGCGATCTGTGTAGCGATAATCACCAACAGTTGTCTCATCAGTGCCCAATCGCATTGCTTGAGAGGTGATATCACGGTTACTCAAAATTACATCTGCTATTAATTGAGTTTTAGCTCGTTCTACTTCCTCAGATGTCACACCTTTTTCTGCTACATTAGCGATCGCACTACTCAACATTGAGTCAATTTTTTTCAAATCTTGTTTAGCTCCAGCCGTTACCAACAACTCATACCAGCCAGATTCTCGCAAACTGGTGACGGATGCTGTAACTTCACTAGCTAAACCTGATTCCACCAATGCCTGATAAAGTCTAGAATTCCGTCCCTCTGTCAAAATGTAATCCATTACATCCAGCGCCGGGACATCCGGTTGATTTGCATCCGGTAGTGGATAGACAACTTGTAACAGCTGCCCTGCTCCCGGTTCTCGCAATACGATGGGAGTGTTGAGTGCTGAGTGCTGAGTGCTGAGTGATGGAGATAAGGGAGAAATAACTCCTGGCTCCTGCTTGGGTACTTTGCCAAATACCTCTTTAATTGTTTCGAGGGTGTTTGCAGTTTGAAAATCTCCAACAATCACTAAGACAGCATTATCGGGACTGTAAAAATTGCGGTAATATTTTTCTACCTGCTCAACTTCAAATTTCTCGACATCAGCTTTAGTACCACCTACAGGCAACCCGTAAGCATGATTGGGAAATACCGCTTGCATGACGGCGCGGTTGAGACGATATTCTGGACTATTTTCGTAACCCTGCAACTCCGAAATTACTACCCGCTTTTCACTCGCTAATTGCTCTGGCTCAATCTGGGAATTTCGCATTCTGTCTGCTTCCAGCACCAAGAGCGCTTTCAGCTTGTTTCGTTCCACAGTACCGTAATATGCGGTTTGATCGTAGCTGGTGAAAGCATTGGAATCACTACCTAAAGCACTAAACAAACGTCCAAATTGAATTGGACGGTTTTTTGTACCTTTAAACATCATGTGTTCCAACTGGTGGGCAATGCCATTCACGCCCGGTTCTTCGTTACGTGAGCCAACCTTGTACCACACCTGCACCGTCACCACTGGCGCAGTATGCACTTCCTTTGTCAGGACAATTAGACCATTTTCCAGCACTGTCTTGCGGACATTTTCTGTCAGTGTTGAGGGCATTATTCTTTTTGCTAGCAAGGTTGACTGATATTTTTCTTTGTTAGTAGATATAACTGGATGTTGACTATGAGCAGGTCGATCGCTCAACAAAAAAACAGCTACTAGCCATAAACTTAAAAGTAATAACGGCAAGGGATATTTATAAAATTTGGAAAATACATACATGTATCTAAAAGATTTATCTGTAAATTAAGTTACATAATTATTTTTGTGAGTGACTACACTTTAATCTGGCAAAAAAATCTGTGACTTCGGTAACAATACAGAAAAACAACATATTAGCAACAAAAATCATAAAAAAGCTAAATTATGGGAGTTTTGCTAAAACCCGAATGAATTCTAGAGGTAAGCCATCAGTATCGGCAATGAAAGCTACTTCGTAAATGCGATCGCCTATTTGCTGTTGTGTCGGTTCTAAAAGCACCTGCAACGGTTCTAATCCTTCAGTTTGACTCTCAGCAGCTACTAATACACGTTCTTGTAAACTTGTCAACCAGCTAGGTAAATCTGGTGTAATCTGAGTTAAATCGAACGAGAGATGATAATACCCTACATAATGCTCATCAGCAAAGGCATCTGGGGCTGGTTTTGGTTCGGGAATTTGGATCAGTTCAATTCTGCCGCCCAATCCTTCCATCCAGCAAGCTAGGGTGTAGCCAGTAGTAAAGCGTTCTGAAATTGTAAACCCTAAATGTTCGTAGAAAGCGATCGCTCGATGAATATTCGCAGTCCGAATAGAAGCGTGGTGCATAACAATAGTTAGGAGTTGTAAGTAAAGTTAAGAGTTAAGAGTTAGGAGTTAAGAGTTTATGAATTGAATTTAACTCTTAATACCAATTCTTTGTGAAATTGCACAAAATCAAGCTTAGTCAGATAAGGTGCTTGAGCAAATTGTTAGGGAGCAACCTCAGATGTAACCGGTATAACTCCAAACTCCTAACTCCAAACTCCTAACTCCAAACTCCTAACTCCTAACTTTACTCAAACAACCTGAAATAAGGGTAGCGTACAGGGACACCAGGCTCTTTTTCCAAGTCAAAATTAATCACTTCCCAACAGGCATCATCTGAGGTATCAGGGCTAAACTCCACGGGTAAGCCGTACAAACGCGCAGCAGTAGCTTCTGGTTGTCCAGAACGCCAAGGTGTGCTGCGTTCTAAGTAGCCGCTCATCAATTCCTGATAGCGTCGAGCAATAATTACTCGTGTTGCTCGAAAGCCTTGGGTATAGAGCTTATCTAATGCTTCGTGAATTTCAAAGCGAATACCATCAGGATGAGTATGTTGTCTATACCATTCATTATTCCACCTCCGCCAATGACGCCCCGATTGCAAATGGATTAACTCTCCATTTTTAGGATTAGCTTCAAACGCGCCATGACGAGGACACAAATAGGTATCTGTTAGTGTCAACGCCGGAATAGTCTGGCGACAATGGGGACACTGTATTTCCGGCCCAAACATCGGGTACTGCAAACCTGGATTCATCATGAAGTGCGTACAAACATAATTTTGTCTTCACCAGCACTAGTGGGTTGGATTATACACTTCGGCTCAACCACTTTGGGTTACTTGCTCACTGCTGCATAGACACGGTGTTGCGGCAGGAACATTGTTCACTAGTGTTTTCCTCAGCGTAGAGGCTTGACGCTGTGATATCCTGGTTGTGCAACCAGCCTCAAAGGTTGGAGTTTCTCCAGTGTTCCTGGGTACCATATTCATATTCTATCGTGTCTACCGCTTCTTACTGGACATCTCCTGATTTTTCTCAAGCTGCCTTCATTGCGAGCAATGCTGTTGTTATGGGTTCGGTAAATATAGCAACAGGAGTAAGCATTTGGTATGGAGCAGTGGTGAGGGGAGATGTAGAACGGATTGAAATTGGCGAATGCACCAATATTCAGGATGGTGCAATTTTACATGGTGATGCTGGTTTTCCAACAATCTTAGAAGATCATGTTACCGTAGGGCATCGCGCTGTAGTACATTCTGCTTACATTGAGCGTGGAAGTTTGATTGGCATTGGCGCAGTGATTTTAGATGGAGTACGAGTGGGCGCTGGTAGCATTATTGGTGCTGGCGCAGTGGTAACTAAAAATGTACCGCCTTTCTCCCTAGTTGTCGGTATTCCAGGTAAAGTGTTACGCCAAGTAACAAATGTTGAAGCCGCAGAACTGATTGAACACGCTAAACGTTACCAAAAGTTAGCTTTAGTTCATGCTGGTAAGGGTACTGATATTGGCTTTAGTAAGTCTTAGGGATTGACAAATGACAAATGACTACTCAATAGGTTGATACAACTTCATCACCTGAGTAAGCCCTAACCTAGATTCAACGCCTAGTGTAAGGGGAGATGTATGACCACGGGATAGATGGTCAGCAGCGGCACAGCCAATCATGGCGGCGTTATCGGTACAGAATTTTAGAGGTGGGAATAAAACCCGTAGGTTATGTTTAACGGCGGCGGCTTGGAGGTTTTTTCTCAACCCGCTATTAGCTGCTACACCGCCACCAATGGCAATTGTGTCTAGACGATAGTCAAGGGCACAGGTGATCGCTCTTTTGGTTAGCGATCGCGCTACGGTATCCTGAAAGCTAGCTGCTACGTCTGCCACTGGTACTTGTCCACTATCTTTCTCTAACTGCTGCACTAAACGCAATACAGCCGTTTTTAACCCACTAAAACTTGCATCATAACGATGAAATCCACCACCGGGTAGAGAAACTCTTCCTTCCGGTAAAGCAAAGGCTTGAGGATTGCCCTGTTGTGCCAACTTGTCAATCACTGGCCCACCGGGATAACCCAGCTTTAACAATCGCGCCACTTTATCAAATGCTTCACCCGCAGCATCATCACGGGTTTGTCCCAGTGTCTCGTAACTACCACAATCTTTGACATAAATCAAGCTTGTATGTCCGCCTGAAACCAGTAAGCTAAGAAAAGGGGGATTTAAAGTTGATTCGCTCAAGTAAGTTGCGTAAATGTGACCTTCGAGGTGATGAACTCCCAAAAATGGCTTGTTGTGTACCATCGCTAGAGTTTTGGCAGCAGTTAACCCCACCAATAGCGCTCCTACGAGTCCAGGGGCAGAAGTGGCGGCAATTGCGTCAATTTTTCCCCAGTCTAATTGGGCTTGCTCTAGGGCTTGTGCGATCGCAACATTTATCGTTTCCAGGTGCTGGCGAGACGCTACTTCTGGCACTACCCCGCCATACTGCTGATGGACTGGAATTTGCGAGGCTACGATACTGCTGCAAACTTTACGATTGTTAACAATTGCGACGGCTGTTTCATCACAACTGGTTTCTATTGCTAAAACGGTTGCCATTGGGAGTGTTGAGTGCTGAGTGCTGAGTGCTGAGTGCTGAGTTAAGAGTTCTGAGTCCTGAGTTCTGAGTTCTGAGTCCTGAGTTCTGAGTTCTGAGTCCTGAGTCCTGAATCCTGAATCCTGAGTTCTGAATAATAGAGAGAAAATCTTACTTCTTTACTACCCTACAACAACAATTCTTATACTTAGCACACGTTACTCAGCACTCAGCACTAATTTTGGTTGAGAAGCTTTAACTTTTATTTACTTAAACTTTACTCAGTTCCCACCCAAGAGTATGATGACTTCGTAGTTATGCAAATAAACAACTGTACAAGCCGCTTCGTTTTGTACAAAGAACTTCTTGTTTTGTAATAAAAGGAAACAACCTATGCGACGATTGTTTGCTTTGATGTTAGCGATTAGTCTTTGGTTCAACTTTGCCCCCCCAGCACAAGCTTTAGGGGCGAATTTGACACCGTGCAAAGACAATCCCGCTTTTCAAGAGCTAGCAGCTAATGCCCGTAATACCACTGCTGACCCCCAATCAGGGAGAAAGCGGTTTGAGCGTTATTCTCAGGAGCTGTGCGGGCCTGAAGGATACCCCCACTTGATTGTTGACGGTCGTCTAAATCATGCTGGTGACTTTTTGATCCCCAGCATTTTATTTCTATATATTGCTGGTTGGATTGGTTGGGTAGGTCGTGCCTATCTGCAAGCAATCAAAAAGGAATCTGACACTGAACTAAAAGAAATCCAAATCGATATTGGTTTGGCACTACCCATAATAGCGTCAGGCTTTACTTGGCCAGTAGCAGCAGTTCAAGAATTGCTCTCTGCAAAATTAGCAGCAAAGGATACAGAAATCCCCATTTCTCCACGCTAAATCAGTTTAACTAATTCATTCGTTTTGGAGACTAAATTCATGGCAGACAAAGGCGATCAATCAGCTTATTTAATTAAATTCATTTCCACAGCGCCTGTGGCAACTACCATCTGGCTGTTCATCACAGCAGGTATCTTAATTGAATTCAACCGCTTTTTCCCCGACCTACTTTTCCACCCACTACCATAAGTGTTAAATAGGATTGAGGACAGTTGAATCAATGTCTTGTTTTTTGCTTAATATTGTGTAATTGATATATTCAGCTTAGTTAGGCAGAATTATCACTCAAATACACAGTAAAAATAGTTTTTTGAAGCTCGCGATCTGTAAACTGGATCGCGAGTTTCACGGTTTTAAAACAAGCTAAATTAATTTTTCTAAACTTCCTAAACAAAATGCTTCTTTAGCTACAATTATTATTAATATGAAAATGCCACCATTTTAATTTTAGAGGCGAACATAAAATATGGCACAAGCAGTAGATGCATCAAAGAATCTTCCCAGCGATCCCAGAAACCGGGAAGTTGTTTTTGCCGCACTCGGCGATCCACAGCTAGGCAACCTAGAAACCCCAGTTAATTCTTCTCCCTTGAGCAAGTGGTTAATTAATAATTTACCTGCCTATCGCCCAGGTCTGGCTCCTGCTAGACGCGGTTTAGAAGTTGGTATGGCTCATGGTTACTGGCTATTTGGCCCTTTTGCCAAATTAGGCCCACTGCGGGACACAGGTGATGCTAACTTAGCTGGATTGCTGTCAGCCATCGGGCTGGTTGTAGTTCTCACCGGCGCTCTGTCGCTGTATGCCAGTAGCAATCCACCCAAAGCACTTCCTAGTGTTACCGTACCCAAGCTTCCAACAGATGCTTTTAACTCTAAAGAAAGCTGGAACAATTTCGCCAGTTCTTTCTTGATTGGTGGTATTGGTGGTGCAGTAGTTGCTTACTTTTTGACTAG
>CAXUOL010000154.1:0-11279 GCA_964252435.1 uncultured Nostoc sp. | reverse complement strand
ATGACATAGATCGACTACAACCTTACCAAGTCAAGCTGATGCAGCATCAGGAAGAACCTGCCCGCGAGTTGGTACAAAAGATTAACCAAATCATTGCTAATAGCTCTGCTACGGCTTTGATGCTGCAAGAGATTGCCCAATTGCTAGGAGTTGCTTTTCAAGTAGATTGCTGCTGCTTGGTTTCTGTGGCGGGTGAGACATCCGAGGAAGCAACTACGACTAATTGGTGTGCTGATGAGTATCTAGGGCTGCCACACCCAGAAGAAATGTTTTCAATGGAACAGTTGCTTATGCACTCGCCAGTGCTGCAATGTGCTGCCCAACCATTGACTATTGAAGACATTTCGATCATTCAAAACAGTCTGGTAGTTGGGTGTCAATATTTGCCACTACCGATAAAAGCGGTTTTGGCGATTCCCACTCGGTTTGGTGGCAATAATAATGGAGTGATTAATCTGATTAAATTCCAACCTTATGAATGGAGTGAATCAGAAAAACAATTGCTCAAAGAAGTAGAGTCGGCTTGCGCGATCGCTTTTTCTGGAGTTGCACAAGCTCAACAAATTACTCATCAAGAGCAATCCCTGCAAAAAAGCAAGCAACATCAAAGCTTGATCAAGCAATTAACCATATTGAGTCGCAGCAACTTGGAGCTGAATCAAATGCTCCAGTTAGTTATCGCCTCGACAGCCGAATCTCTACAGGCAGATCGGGGTTTGCTCATATTACTGAAATATACAGATCCACTATTTAAGACTCAAGCTAAAAAACAAATCCCCAAAGCGAAAGCTAGTGTAATCGCCCAATGGGCTAGAGAAACACAAAATTCTGGCACTAGTAAACTAGACACCTTAGCTCAGTCTTTCTTGATTTCAGACTGTGGTTTATGCCAGCGTGCCTTCATGGATTCTGGAAAACCAGTAATCTTCGATGACTATACAGACCAAAACGAAACTTTGACAGCTGCTGCATTATTTGCCATAGAAGAATTACCTGCGGTACTTTTAGTGCCATTGGAAAGTCAAGGTAAAATTTTAGGATTCTTGGTGCTACAGCAATCTGTGATTCGCAATTGGCAACCAGAAGAATTAAATCTTGTGGAAATGGTTTGTGCTCAAGTGAGTAACGCCATAATTCAGTCACAGACATTGCGCCAAGTGCAAACTTTGGTAGATGAGCGGACGGCGAAACTCCAGAGTAGTCTGGAACTCCAAGCGAAATTGCATGAAAGAACCCGGCAGTATGTCGAGCAGCTGCGGAAACTTAATGAACTCAAAGATGAATTTTTGAGTAACATGAGCGATCGCCTACGCTACCCTTTGACAAATATGCTGATGTCAATAAAAAACTTGCGTTTGCCAGGAATAGCACCAGAGCGTCAGGGTAGATATCTAGATATTCTTGAGCAGGAATGTTCAAAGGAAATCAACTTGATTAATGACTTGTTGACCCTCCAAAAGCTAGAGTCGCCTCACGAAGCCCCGCAACTAGAATCTATAGATTTAAATATTAGAATTCAAGATATAGCAGCATCTTTTGAGAAAAAACTTGGCGAAAAAGGATTAAAGATTTCTGTAGATTTGCCGGAGGAATCGCTCAAACTGCAAACTGAACTGGAGAGCTTTGACCGCATCCTGCAAGAATTATTAACGAATGCCTGTAAATACTCAGAACCTGATACAATAGTCCGCCTTGAAGCGGCTCACCGAGTCGATCAACAAATCGATCAAGTTATCATAAAGGTGACGAATACAGGACGTGCCATCTCTGAAGAAGAAGCGACCTACATCTTTGATAAGTTCCGTCGGGGAAAAGGGCGCTGGACTCCAGGGACTGGCTTGGGACTTGCTTTAGTCAAGTCTTTAGTGCAGCATCTGAATGGAGCGATCGCTGTTGAAAGTCTGCCAATTTCGGATTCTGAACAGAGCGAAATTTGCTTCACCTTGACTCTGCCCCAATTTTCTGACGAAAGCAAACCATAATTCTGAAAGTGACTAAAAAACAGAACACAACAGAGAACCCTGATTTGCAGTCTTCCACTGATGACACCAACCTAGAAGGGAATTTGTCTGCTCAGGTAGAAGTTCAAATTGAGAAAATAGCAGAGCGACAGCGGCAAATCAATGCTAAAGTCCAAATTCCCCACCCAGTTGAGCAAATCTGGAAGGTTCTGACAAATTATGAAGCCTTACCTGACTTCCTCCCCAACCTCGCCAAGAGTTGTTTAATCGAGCATCCCGATGGTGGAATTCGACTGGAGCAAGTAGGCTCCCAACGCTTATTGAATTTCAACTTTTGTGCGCGGGTAGTTCTAGATTTGGAAGAATACTTCCCTAAAGCAATTAATTTCCGCATGGTAGAGGGAGATTTTAAAGGCTTTTCTGGTAGCTGGTGCTTAGAGCCTTATTCTTTCGGAGAGTATTTAGGAACAAATCTGTCCTACACAATTCAAGTTTGGCCTAAACTCACTATGCCAGTGGGAATTATTGAAAATCGCCTGAGCAAAGATTTGCGGTTAAATCTTTTGGCTATTCACCAACGTGTAGAAGAACTAGCCAGCAAAGAACCGTATGCATAACAACAATTAAACCATCATTCAGGTGTATTCTTGGATGATGGTTTTTATTGCTAGATTTCAAACAAAAAAGCTTTTGCTTTTTATTGTTTTTAAGTACCCCCAGGGGAATTCGAATCCCCGTTACCTCCGTGAAAGGGAGGTGTCCTAGGCCTCTAGACGATGGGGGCATTGGACTCAGACCTTTTATAAGTTAACTAATTTCCTTGCTGTTGTCAACAGATTTTGCCAAAAAAAGTTTCTGGCAGCTAAACTGGGTGGAAGCAAAAGCTTAAAGAGGATACAAAGATATGGAGACAGATAAAAAAGTCCGTAGATACTTCTGCGGTCAGCCGCAGAGTCCGTCAGCATTGGGCGCTGGGAATTTCGGGGTATACACATATCTAAAAAACGCTGAAGACAGTAAGGAACAAAGGGTATGATGTTGTACCCTGTAGACTTAATATCTACGGTTTTTTACAAGAGATTTTGAAATAAATCACTCAAAATCTACAACATGGAAGCATCTTTTGAAATCACCATACAGATGGCGATCGCTGTCTTTGCAGGCATTAGCGCCCAAGTGCTGGCTGCATACCTTCGTGTACCCAGCATCGTCTTGTTATTGCTGTTGGGCATTTTGTTTGGCTCCGATGGCGTAGGGCTATTGCATCCCCATTCGCTAGGCACTGGACTGGAAGTTATAGTCGCCCTGGCAACGGCAATCATTTTGTTTGAAGGCGGACTTAACTTGGATCTGCGTGAGTTAGGTAGAGTTTCAGTTAGCCTACAATTGCTCGTCACTCAAGGAACGCTAATTACCCTGCTGGGCGGGAGTATGGCTGCTCACTGGCTGGGTGAATTTCCCTGGAACATAGCTTTTCTCTATGCTTCCATAGTTGTGGTGACAGGCCCAACCGTCGTTGGCCCATTGCTCAAACAAATCAATGTAGATCGACAAGTGGCAACACTTTTGGAAGGAGAAGGGGTTTTAATTGATCCTGTAGGGGCTATCCTTGCCTTCGTTGTCCTCGATACGATTTTGAATGGCGATGCTGACCCAATCAATGCGATCGTCGGTTTACTTATACGTCTGGGTGTGGGCGCAGCAATTGGTGGTGCTGGCGGTTATCTGATGAGTTTGATTTTCAAACGCGCCAGTTTTCTGTCATTTGAGTTAAAAAACTTAGTGGTGTTGGCGATACTTTGGAGCTTGTTTACCTTATCGCAGATGATCCGCAGTGAATCGGGAGTGATGACAACAGTAGTTGCAGGAGCAGTCTTTGCTAACTCCTCAGTCCCGGAAGAACGTCTGTTACGCAGCTTTAAAGGTCAGCTGACAATTCTCAGTGTCTCGGTGCTATTTATCTTATTAGCTGCTGATTTATCCATTGCCAGTGTATTTGCTTTGGGTTGGGGTAGTTTATTCACTGTTTTGGTACTAATGTTTGTCGTTCGCCCGATTAATATCCTCTTGTGTACCTGGAACAGTGACCTCAACTGGCGACAAAAACTATTTTTAAGCTGGGTTGCTCCGAGAGGAATAGTTGCTGCCTCTGTAGCTTCTTTTTTTGCGATTTCGCTGACACAGCGAGGCATTAACGGCGGTGATTCCATCAAAGCTCTAGTATTCCTGACAATTATCATGACTGTTGTCTGCCAGGGGCTAACAGCTGGCTGGGTTGCTAAATGGCTGCAAATCACCTCTAAAGACGTAACTGGGGCAGTGATTGTGGGTTGTAATCCCTTGAGTCTTGTGATTGCTCGTTTCTTTCAAGAACGGGGAGAAAACGTAGTGATGATTGATACTGACCCCGAATGTCTTGTGCAAGCCGAGGCGCAAAATCTCCGGGTGATTGCCAGCAGTGCGCTGGATGCTGCTGTTTTGGAAGAGGCAGGACTTGGCTCTATAGGTACTTTTTTAGCGATGACAAGTAATGGTGAGGTGAATTTTGTTTTGGCTCAACGAGCAGCTGAGGAGTTTAAACCTCCGCGTGTCTTAGCTGTTTTTCCCCGCGATCCCCAAGCTACTATCTCTGCTAGTAATAAAGTTAATCAAGCTTTTATTCCAGACTTAGCGATTAAAACTTGGAATGAATATTTGAATGATGGGCGAGTGAAGTTGGGAACAACCACGCTAGATGACTTGGAGTTTTCGACTCAATGCGATCGCATCCAAGAAAAGATTCGGACTGGGGTGTTGATACCGCTATTGGTAGAACGAGCTGAACGCTTACAGGTAATGCCAGCTAACCAAGATTGGGAAATTGGCGATCGCATTATTTATCTGTTACATGACCCCAGACCTAGCCTTTTAAAACGCTTATCTGGTGCTACCCAATCCACTCCCCTTTCTTTAGAAAAGTTACCAGAGGTTGAAGACCTATCCCTCGCCCAATTATCTCAACTTTCTACTAGTGAGGCTTCTGGAGGATGAGGGGCATTGGGCATTGGGCATTGGGCATTGGGCATTGAGAGAGAATAGTAACTCCTTACTACTACTCACTCAGCACTCAGCACTCAGCACTCAGCTTGCCATTCCTGCCAGAGTAAAGCAGACAAATGTACTATAGCGAGAATTAGTGTCGCTACCGAAATCAGATAACTGTGGATTGTGTAAAGGTGTTCGACGGTAATTGTGTTAATGGCTCCACCACCAGTCAGGATGTCGCGCAGTTGCCCACCAATCAAAGGAATGGCTTCGATGGTTCCTAGCTCAATGCTAAAACGCCAGTACCCTTCCTGAGTCCAATCTAAAATCATTGCTGTCCAATCCAGCCCGATCGCACTTAGGGTTAACAAAATCACACTAATCCAAGCGGCCAGCCAACTCTTGCGAAATTGCCGACCTAAAAACATCACTACAATTTGAATGAGAGCGATCACAATTACCGCATTACCAGCAAGATCATGCGCTCTCCAAAATAACCACCCGTATGGCAGTTGTGTATTGATCATCTTCAATGAGTTATAAGCTCCACCTGCTGTCGGTTCATAGTAAAAAGAAAGCAAAACTCCGGTAGAGATATAAATTAAACACAGAGTCAAAATCACGACTGATAATATCGTCGCTATTCGTCGCAAAATCTGATCGAACTGGGTGCTTTGCATGGCTCACCCCTCCTGTTCTTAACTAAGTATTTATTCTTATTACGATTTTAGCTAAGAAATTTTAATAAATTTTACTTTTCTTATATAAAAATAAAGTTTTTTAAATCAAATATTGCACCCAAGCTTTTAAGGGTTCTGGTGAACCATACCAAATTCCAGGACTTCTGGGAGAATGCTTGACACCTTCAATCACCAGATTTTCTGCCCCCTCTAAATGAGCCGCTTCAATGGGTGTGATGCCATCTCCCCAAGTGTTACCCTTTCCACAAGTTAATTGATAACTACTGTAAGCTAACCAACTACCAGGCCGCCTTTCTCCAAAGATAGTTTTGCCAGCTACACAAATGTAACGAACGTTTTTGTAAAAAGCTCCTGGGTAGTTATTGGTGACAAAATCTAGATTGGAGCGTGTCCAGCGTTCTTGGCTAATATGGGGTGTACCCAAGGTGATGAGATTAGCAACCAAGGGATGCGCTTGACAGAGAAATGGTTTGACATTACCGCGTACCAAATAGGGCTTTTCTCCCATATAAATGCGGGATATCCAACCTCCGGCTGAGTGACCAATTAAGTTAATTTGAGTAGCATTGTGTTGCTGCAATATACGCTTGATTGTGTAATCGAGTTGTTGCAAAATCAGGGTTACAGGTTTTCCTCCCAGAGTGGGGAGCCAGTCACGCCTTCGCAGTGGGACTGTAACTGTGGGAAAATCTAACTGCTGTAGGGATTGTTCTAGTTGGCGATAAGCGATCGCACTTTCTAAATATCCAGGTAAAATAACTGTCGGTAACGGCATTTGAAATTTTGGATGCAATGATTGAGGGTTTGAACTTTTTTGACGAAGAAGTAGTGATATTCAAAAACTAGAATTGCGATCGCCTGACTCACTCCTTGGAGAAAAACCAATAGCTTTGGTGGAATATAAAGTTAGAATGTCAATAAAATTGTACAATTTGCAACAGTTTGAGGGGCTGCCAATGTGGTAGTATTCTCAAATAGGCAAATAGGGGCCACTCTCGGACAAACACGTGTGTAATCTGTTACAGAAGTGTAGTTGACTGAAAAACAGTTGAAAAAACAAGGCAACTTCGGCAGATGTTTTGATGTATTCAAACTTGTGCGTTTACTTAAACTTTATAAAACTCCCAGATATTAATTTTAATTGTGTGCGTCATAACAATAAAAAATCAAAAGTAGTAATTTTTAAAATATCTCTTTAGCAAGCTGGAATTTTGAAGATATGATACACCGTCATTAGTTAAAAACTTAAATAAATGGCAATTTTAGCGTTTTGATTGCCAGCAGAGGAAGTTATTATTTCCTTATGAGGAACGCATCTCTTGCAAGATATTGCAATATCGCAAAGATAAAATCGCTAGTCAACTGCAACTGAGTGAGTGAACGATAACAGCTATGTCTTACGTCTCCCTGCTGAAAAATATACCAGAAATTTTAAGCCAGCCAATTGGGATAGCAGCTATAGCTTCCCTTGGTATCCACGGTGCGATCGCTATGATCGTACCATTGATGCCGATGGAGTCTAACAAGCCCAAAGAAACAGCATCATCCAAAACAGTTGGACTTTTGGAATTGAGCCAAGCAGACCAAAACCGTTTGCCGCAAAGCACACCCCAAATTGGTTTACAACAATTACCTCCAGTCGCGCCACTTGCTGCTCCAAACTTTAGCCTCCAACCGGGGTTAACCCCATTAGCGCCATCACCATCCAGTCAGCTGGTATTACCTCCGCTACCGGCATCATCAAATAACTATCGAGTCTCTTCTTTGCCTACAAGGCAGTCTTTGCGGATGATTCCTAGTGATAATTTGCGGTTTGATGCGTCTAAATTTGATAGTTCTAAATTTAATACCAGCGCCAGATTCTCTCAACCAGTTCCTCGCGTGAATGTGAATGAGAGCGTCGCCAAATACGAGTCGCCTAAACCGCTAGCTGTAAATAGGTTGCCAGAATTGCAGTCGCAGCAAATACCTGCTGATCTTTTGCGGAATGCCCAACCTCCAATCTTATCTGACAATACACCCGTTGAAACAGCACAGGTAAATACGACTTCTGTGCCAATTCAGCCAATGACGCAACCAATTCCGAATGCGTCGTCTGCAATTGCTCAAAACCCGCTGATAAATTCTCTAAGACAAGCTCCAACGAATGGGGGTACTTTAATTGGAACTAGGAGAAGCACGCTACAAACAGCCGATTTATCAGCGAAGGGAACTCAACAGGCAATTGCACAGCTAGACTCCTACGCTAACCTGAGAAAGGAAGTCCAGCAACAATATCCTAACGCGGAACAAAAACCAGTCATCCGTCAAACATTATCCACGGATAAGTCAAATCTTGAAGGTGCTGTTTTGGGTGTATTGGTTGTAGATCCTGATGGTAAGGTCTTAGATATCAAATTTCAAGACAAGTTAATTTCCCCGGAATTGCAATTAAAAGCAAGACAATACTTCAACAAGCAATCCCCCAAGGGTGATAAACAGATTAGTTCCTATCCATTTAACCTACGTTTCCAAAACAGCACGAGCAATCTTACTGAGACTACTCAAGAGCAAAAGCCTTCGTCATTATCTGCACCGGGAATCAATAACAATCAGATTACCCCCTCACCAGCAGCTACTTTTAAACCATTACCTAATTTACAAATCAGAAATAACCCGCCTACATCCTCACCAACAGGTACTCTCAAACCATTAACTGCACCAGCAGCTACTCCCAAACCATTATCTGAACTGCAAATTAAAAATAACCAGCCTACGCCTTCATCAACAGCTACTACTTCTGAACCGTTATTGTTGCCGAAAATCAATCAGGGTCAGCCTACATCTGCTGCTGAATCGGATAAAAAATTAGTAGAACGGTTGCGCGAAGTCAAGGAAAACAGACAAAAGTCTAATCCAGAAGAATAATCACCCATTGATGATTTTGGATTCAGGTAGGGGTTGCCGACGGCAACCCCTTTCTCCCCCCTCATAATGATTATCATTCTTAAAAAATCCTATCTTTTGTTTTTTTGGAATATTTTATTCGTTTACCGAATAATTAAAAAGTAATAAGTCAGTTGAGCAGCAGTCAGTAAAACGGTCTTGCTACAAAGCTTGTGAGAGACATTGCTGTTGACCGAAAATTTGGGATACAAGCCCCGTCGTTCTACGACGGCTTTATATTGTCTTGGATAAGTATTTCAATAAGTGTCCTAAGTTTGTCCTGCCAGCCTGGAATAGTCATCAATTGCTCCCTGATCCCTGGTTTAAGCTTAAGGCAGATAGGCTCTTTGGCTAGTGGTTTATCGCTAATAAAACCAAGCTTATGTTTTTTTTGGAATGTCATCGCAAGCAGGATTACTTATTGGTATACTAATAGAGTAGCACTTTAGAATTAATGAAAGCCAGATATCAATACCGATTCTACCCGACAGACCAACAGCGACAGCTTTTAGCTCAGTTGTTTGGTTGTGTGCGCGTAGTTTGGAACGATGCCCTGGCTATCTACAAACAGTCAGAAAAATTGCCAAGTAACAACGACTTACAAAAGTTGGTAATTACTCAAGCGAAGAAAAGTGTTGAGAGAGCGTGGTTGTCTGAGGTTTCTAATATCCCATTGCAGCAATCGGTTGCAGATTTGGGAGTCGCCTATAAAAACTTTTTCGACTCTTTGAAAGGGAAGCGCAAAGGTAAAAAAGTAGGTAGACCAAAGTTTAAAAAGAAAACCAATCAGCAATCAGCGCGGTTTAGACTTGGTGGGTTCTCAATCAAAGGCGAAGAGGTTTATTTAGCTAAAATTGGCAATGTTAAACCTATTTGGTCAAGAGTTTTACCGTCCGCACCTAGCTCAGTAACGGTAATTAAAGATTGTGCTAACCGCTATTTTTTCAGCTTTGTGGTAGAAGTCGAACCTATTCAAACCGATGCTAAGAACCAAAGTATCGGTATTGATTTAGGGATTAAAACTTTTGCTGTGATGTCGGATGGAACGAAAGCCGAAAGTCCGAGCTATTCAACTTTAGATAGGAGAATTCGCAAGCTTCAGAAAAAATTAGCACGTCAACCCAAAGACTCAAAACGTAGAAACATAACTCGGATTAGAATCGCAAGACTGCACAACCAGCAGATACACGTAAAGACTTTTTGCATAAGTTATCTACCAAAATGACGCGTGAAAATCAAGCTATCGTTTTGGAAGACTTGAATGTGTCAGGTCTGGTTAAAAATCGTAAACTTGCTAGAGCCATAAGCTTGCAGGGATGGAGGGATTTTAGGACGCTGTGTGAAGGGAAATCCGAGAAATTTAATCGTGATTTCCACGTTATAAGTCGATGGCAGCCAACAAGCCAAATTTGTTCCGAGTGTGGTTACAAATGGGGTAAGCTCGATTTAAAAGTTCGCTCGGTTCAATGCTTGAATTGTAGGACTGAACACGACCGGGACGAAAACGCCGCCAAAAATATAAATAAAGTCGGGATGGGGAATCGCCACGACTCTAAACGGGCGCAGAAGAATTGTCAGACTACCTCGGTAGCAGAATCCATTGAAGCGTCAAGTGTTTCCCCGATGCTTCAGCGGGCGTGAGTATTTCAATCTCACAAAGAGCGTTTGCGTAAAGCAAAGTGATAACTACTGATAAATATTGATAAATAGTGATAACTCGTATGTATCAATAATTTTTTGCTTGCGATATCGCCAATACGCAAATCTCTTTTTCACTCATCCACAGTCTTGACCGTAAAGCCTTTGCTACACTTTTGAACCAAGAACCACCTTTTTGACTCTTTATCTAAAGCTGGTAAGATGCGGAAGTTAAAAACATCTGCCCAAGTTTCGATGCCGTGGCTATTGGCAAACTCTACTTCTAACTCTTTAAATCGTTCCCAATCGCGGTCTGAAATCGCAGCCAACATGGGCATTACTGCACTTAAGGGTATTTGAGTTGCTGTTTCAGTCATAAGTAATATCCTCAAAAATACAAACTATTGGCAAAACACCTTCTTCTGTATCAATTATTTCTATTAATCGCCTGCCTGTATTTCTAGCGATCCGTTTGCATTTGGCTGATTTTCATTGGTCATTTACCTGCCTCAAGCATCTTGGCGATCGCCTCTTTATCAAAACAGTACGGATGGGTAATTCATGCTACACCTTTATTTTTTTAGTTTTGGATGCAGACAATTCCTCTACTTCCATCCACTCAATAATCAACTCCCTTGCTTTTTAAAAGGCAATACGCTTAGGTTAGCGTGAGTTCGACGAGTGCTATTTTGACCTCTCAAGAGCAGCCCCTCTCTTCGAGACGCTGCGCGAACGCAGGAGAGGGAGGCTGGGTGGGTGAGGTCTGTCGAATTCACGTTACTTTACCAGCCTTGTTCTGAATTTTGAAAAACGTAATCAGCTACCTCCAGAATCTCCTCAGAACTTAACTTGGCTTTAAAGGCAGGCATAGCATTTTTACCATTTTGCACTTGATGAATAATCGCCTGGATTGAGTCTTGATTGTAATTTTCTAGGTACTTTGACAATGCTTCCTTTTTCAAGGTTTTCTGGTTGATAAGGATGTTACCGCCACCTATATGGCAAGAAGCACAGTTAGCCTCGAAAATTT